>JBBQYD010000159.1:0-10115 GCA_038209025.1 Verrucomicrobiota bacterium
GGTTGTTGGTGATATCAGCTCGCGCGGAGCTGTAGAGGCACAGAGTTGTCAGGAGAACTAGAACCAGCCTTTGAATTGGGCTTTTCATAATGTTCATGTCTATATTGGATGGCATCTTAGCGTCTTTCATCCCGGTCGGGTATCATCAGAAGTGATGAGCAAGAATCGCAGCTCAAATCCTCACGACCGTCCCGGGTCCGCTGGCTTGGGATACTTCCCATTTTCGGCTTCCAAGTCCAGGGCAGAAACTCGTACTTTACCAATCAGTTGGCTTGAACCGCCTTGGTTTCCACCTTTTCCACCGCCAGCGCAATCTTGTTATTCAGACGCGGGCCGATATTAAAGAACAAGCACAATCGGCCGTCGTCCTCGAGCAAGCTCGGCGACATCACCGCCGGATTGTCCGGCGACACAAAGGTGCGGGACATAAACTTGCCCAAGTGCCTGACCTGGGCAAAGGCAGCGTCGGTCTCGGCCAGGTAAAGATCATATCCCTGGTTAAAGGCAAGTTTGCTGTTGTTCGCATGGAAGATGAGGTAATGGTGCCCGCCGCGCGCCAAATAGATTGCGCCGGCCACCTGGTCGGTCCCGGGCGGCGGACCCAGCAGCGGGGTGCGGCGAGACTCCCACTTCCGGCCGTCGCTTGACCAGGCCAGGTATATCCGCCGCGTGCCGTCGTTGTTCCCCATCAACAGCATTACGTAACGGTTGTCTTTGCCCGCCAAGGTGTGGCGGAAGACCCGCCCGTAAGAGGCCTCGGTGACCCGATCGAACATCTTCGTCGTCACCACCGCACCCTCGTAGGCACATCCGATTCCATCCGTGCTGGAAGCCAGCCGGGTGACGTCGTTTTCGCCATGAAAATAGAGAAATACTTTGTTTTCCTCCTCGTTCCAAAGGGCGTCCGGCCCGGAAACGTGTGAAACTTTGTAGTGCGGCGCCCAGTCGCGGCCGATCACCGGGTTGTTGGTGTATTCGCGCCATGGGCCCTCCGGCTTGTCGGCATAGGCCAGGCAAATGCCGCCGGGCGCATTGTGCGGCGCGTAATACATATAGTATTTGCCCAGCGGATGGGCGAGGTGGCGATCCATCCGCACGACGGTTGGGTAAATCACATCGTCCTGCGGCCGGTACTTGAGGCCCTCGGCGCTCAGCACCACGCCGTAATAGCGGAACACCGGCAGCCCCGGCGGCAGGTTCGTTTGGGCGGAAGCGCGGAGAGCCAGGGCGAACCAAAAACAACCTGCCATCAGGCAGACATGGACGGGAGAGGAGAGTTTCATAGTTGAAATCCGACGCGGAGGCGGAAGAAACGAGTCGCTTGGGAACTGGCGAGCGACTTCTCGGTTAGTTGGACTATCTGTGCCGTGGGAGTTTCGGACAGAATGGTCTGGTCATACTGCGCCCCGATCACATCCCAAGTGAGGAGGTTGGTCGAGATCTCCACGGCATAGGTCAGGTCCGTGGCGAGCTTGCGGCGCGCATAGGTCAGGGTGAAGTGGCCGTTCTGGAGGCGCGGTTGCAGCCCCGTCACATTTGGCTGCCAGGGGTCCAGCAACAGTGCATATTCCACGAGATTCACCAGGCCGTCGTGGTCCGGGTCCGCCATTGGGCTGCCGACCACAGGATCGGCAAGCTGTCCCGGCGAGAAATGCACGGCTTGGAAGCCAGCGAAACTTGTGACGTAATACAGGAAGCTCCCCCGGAAAGATTTGCCTCCTGCGCTCGCCGTGTTCACTGAGATCTGCAGCGTCGGCGCTAACTGCACCACGGTCATTCCCGGATCGAGTGCGACGCTCCCTGTCACTGCCTGGTTGATGCTCAAGCTAATCCCAACCGTATTCGTTTGCGTCGGGTCGGCGAGCGCGACGCTAAGGTTCGTTTCCGTCCTTTCCACAATGATCGAGGATTTCCTGTCCACGGTTATGCCGCCCACACTCTGAACGCCGTCGCTCCAGAAATTGGCAGCCGTGACCCCCAGCGGGCCTTCCCTTACCGCCTGAATCGAAGCCGAATTCTGAAGCACCTCGATTTTGGGGACGGCGGCATAACCGGCAACCTCGGTGGCAGACTTGCCCGGCAATAACACATATGAATAACCCGCATTGACCGGATTCGTGCCGTGGTCCAGCCAGAGGGTGCAGTAGTTGCGCGTGAATGGGTTGGTGGAATTGCCGTAATAGTGGTCAATATCGTCCCACGAAGCCGAGCGCGCCTCCCGCAGCGCTCGCACCGTAGCGGTCTGGGGGAAATAATAGCCTAGGTCCGCCCCGGAAACGTTCCCCGCCAGGTGCCCCCACGACGTCCCGGCCAGTGCCGCGCCCCAACCCAGCGTGCTGGGTTCGAGAATTCCATTGACGGTCAGTGCGTTTGTTCCGGCGGTCTGGAGCATCCGGTTCTCGACGATGGTTTCGATCCTGCGATTGTCCGTGCTGTTGATCCCGGCCCCCAGGCAGACAAATTCCTCATCGAACATGAACCAGGACTTCTTCGCGGCCAGCGTGCTGCTCCAGGCGTCGAGTTGCATTCCCGCCACACCCCATTGTCCGAGCGCCGCTCCACCCACCCAATTATTGGGGCTGCGGTAGCCGGTCCCTGAACTCTCGGCGCGGGTCTGGGTGTCCACCGTCGTCCCCGGCAGCCGGTAGCTATTGACCGTAGGCCAGAAACCGCCGCTGTACTGCCCTAAATCGTCGTTGTAGAGATAAGTCATCCCCTCCGCCGTGTACCAGCCCCGCAGGTTCTCGGTGGAAAAGGATTCGAAATTAGCTATGCGGCTCGAACTCATGCTGATGCCCAGGCCGTAGCCGGGACGCAAGTGAACCACCCGGTCCATCGAACCGAAGTGGTAGTGCCCGACCAGTTCGCCGCGCGCCGGGACCGACGGGTCGCCCAGGATCGCTTTGGCCGGCGGTATGGCCCCAATATCAATGGTCGCACAAAAGTTCCGGGCCGTATCGGATTGAATCCACTCCTTAATCATGGATTTGTACGCCGCGGCGTCGGCCGGCGGGGCAAACTGCGCCAGCCAGATAATCGCGGAGATGGTCTGGTGCCCGATAATGCGATCGGTCTCGCTCTCGCGCGATACGGCCCGCCCGCGCACATGTCCATGATCGCTCCTTTGTAGATGACCGGCTGGTAGGCCGAGTGGGCCCATTGAAAGACGTTGGTCATTTGGGGATCCGTCACCTCCCAGCGCGAACCATCGAGCATGCGCAGAATGGGGGCCAGAAACACGATTAGCGAGCTGCCGTAGCTCCCCGTGTAGGGATAATAGCTGTGCTGGATAAATGAGCCGTCCCGGTAAAAACCGTCTCCGCTGGTGACATACGGAAAGACGCTGCTGAGGGACGTTGCGGCCGACGCGATTTTCCCCGAGTTCTTTACGATCACTCCTCGCACAGCCACGACGGTGGCTTCCCAGACCAGATTCGCAGCCGTCCCGACCGGCGCGGGAGTAAATTTGTTCACCGCGTTCATGTAATTGGTGATCTGGGTGCCGGTGAGCGTGTCGTAGAGCAGCACGGTGATGTCATTGAGCCGCAATGGCACCCCGATTTGGTAATGCCACCAGTTGCCCGTCTGGGCCTTGTTCTCGTTGTAAATGTTGGCATACATCCAGTCCAGGGCGCTCACTAAATCGTCCCGCAGCGCGGAGTTCCCGCACAGTGAACCGCCCGGCGTCGTATAGGCCAGCGCCAGGGTTTTCAACCGGTCATAGGTAAACCACAAATGGCCCGAGTCATTGGTGAGGTTCGGCAGATCCTGCCAGAGGAACTGGCGGCTGGGGCTCTGGTCCAGGCTGCTCCAATAGGACTGCGCGGAGGCAGACAGGCTGGTCAGGCGGCTGATTACATCCGGGTCGGCCGGGTTCAAATTGGTGCCGCCGTTAAGCATGTCGCGCCAAAGCAGGCGCAGTGTAGTGAATTCCGCGTCTGGAATCACCTGCACCGGACACAATTCCTGTACGTCCGCGGCTGTCAGCATGCGATCATAAATCCGCACGTCATCCAGAATGCCATAAAACGGCAGATTATAGCCGGAACTGGCATTGTCTTCGCGCATGCCGAGGCTGATTTCGTGCGTGGTGTTGGTGAGCGTCGCCGGCGCGTTGACCGAGCTGTACAACTCCCCATTCACATAGAGCCTCAATCCGTTATTCGTGTTCACACCGTCATAAGTCCCCACCAGGTGCGTCCAAGCGCCGTCCACCAGGGGGCCCGCCGCCAGAAAACTCACTCCGGCACTGCTGCGCACGAAAAACCGGAACGCGTTAGCATAAGTATCAATCACGAATTGTTCTTTGCCTCGACCACTCCCCTTGGCCATCACCCCGGACCCGGGGGATTGCGCGCCCGGCAGACCCTTCACCCACAAGGCCAGGGAAAAGGCGGGGTTTGGCCGGGCGCCGAAATTCAGCTTGCCGGCGCTGTCATCAATTACCGCCCGTTGATTGTTGGTCGTGCCGTTGAAATTCAGACCCCCGTTGGTGAAACCTGCCAGCCATTGGGCATTCCCCGCCGGGAAGTTGGTGAGCACGGCATCATGCAGGTTAGTGGTCGAGTCATGCGCGATGAGCCCGGACGTCTCATCCATGCGCCACCACGCCACCAGTCCGTCGGCCAGGTTTGCCCGCGCCGGGATGGCCGGGCATCCTGCGGCGAGGAGCAGGAACAGTAAGTGCTGCAATCTCATGTCAGGGATTCAGGCTAGCGGATTCAGCCTCCGGCTGGCTATCGTTACAAGTGATGAGTCCCATCCGCGTGGACAGCGCCAGGTTGATCGCGTGAGGGAGCCGACCCATCGGCACACAGCGCCCCGGCGTCACCTGACATCCCCGCTCTTATAGAACCGGGCGACCGCCTCGGCCCGGGAGCGCACGTGAAGCTTCTCGTAGATGTTTCGCACGTGGGTCCGAACGGTGGGGATGCTGATGGAGAGCATGTCGGCGGTTTCCTTGTCCCGATAGCCTTTGGCCAGATGCGTGAGAATCTCCTGCTCCCGTTTGCTCAAGCCGCTGTCCTCCGAAGGTGACGCTTTCTGCTGAAAATACTCGACCACCTTGCGAGCGACCGCGCTGGACATCGGCGCTCCACCACGATGCACCTCCGCCACGGCCTCCAGAATCTCAGCCGACGACGACCTTTTGATCAGAAACCCGCTGGCGCCCGCCATGAGGGACTTGAAGACCAGATCGCTGTCCATGTACACCGTCAGCATGACGATGTGGAGAGAGGGCTGGAGGGCCTTCAATTTGGCCACACATTCGATCCCGGACATCTTCGGCAGGTTGATGTCCATCAGAATGACATCCGGCCAGTCCCGCGGAATTTGGTTGAGCGCGGCTTCGGCGTTCACAAATGCGCCAACGCAGCGGAACCCGCGGCTCCCATTAATCAGAGCCGTCAGGCTGTTACGCAAGCCGGCATCGTCTTCCACGATTGCAACTTTGATCGGAATTTGTTTTTGCACACGCTTTTGGCTATCTCCCGTTTCTCCTGGCGCCATTGAGCGGCATTTGCATGCAGAGGCGGGTGCCGGCGCCCGGCTCGCTTACCACCGAGAAAGAGCCGCCGATGAGTTTCATGCGCTTGTCCATATTGACTAACCCGTTGCCCAGTTCGGAAGTGGCTTCCGGGACAAAACCCTTGCCGTTGTCTTCCAGCACCAGCGTCAGGGTGCCATTCTCCAAACGCAAACGGAACCATACTTCCGTGGCGCTGGAGTGCTTGAAGACGTTGCCCAGGGCTTCCATAAGAACGAGGAAGAGGTTGTGCCGTTGCGCGGCGGACAATGGCAAATCGGGCAATCCCGCCGGAACATCGCGCAGGATTCGGACCGGGCGGACGTTAGCCAGGTTGTCCAGGTATTCATAGACATAGAGGATGAAGTTATCCAGGGAATCATTCTTGGGATTGGCAGCCCAGACAATCGCATCGAGGCTTGCGGCCAGATCGCGAACCAGGCTGGCCGACTTTTCCAGATGGGGCTTGAGCTCCTGGCCGCCCTCGGCGCTGCGCTGGAGCGAGAACTCATTGAGCATCAGAATCTCCATCAGCCGGGTGCCGAGGTTGTCGTGCAAATCGCGGGCGATGCGCGAGCGTTCGGTCTCGAGAGCATGTTCCTGTTCGACGCGCTCGAGGCGTCGCTGCATCCGCCGGCGGGTCGCAAACCGTGCCGTGCCGCCCACCGCGCCCACCGCAGCGAGTCCGCACAGGCCCTTGAACCACCAGGTTTGCCAAACGTGCGGCTGGAGCACCAGGGCCAGCGAGGCTCCGGTTTCGTTCCAGACCCCATCATTATTACTGGCAATGACCTGGAAACGGTAATCGCCGGGAGCCAGGTTGTTGTAGTACGCCACGCGCCGGGCGTCCGCGTCCACCCACTCCCGATCCACTCGTTCGAGTTTGTATTTGAACCGGTTCTTCTCCGGTGCCCGAAAGCTCAGGGCGGTGTAGTGAATTTCGAGCTCGCCCCGCCCGGGAGGAATAACGAGGGAATCAGTCTGTGAGTGAGCCGGCCTTCGGAGTGATTCACTAACTGTTTTCTTGTCCGCAAGAACTTGCTCCACGGCAACGAGCGGCGGCACGAGATTAGTGGTGATATTTGGATCGACCACCGCGACTCCGTGAGTCGAGCGAAACCACAGCCGGCCATCCAGCGCTTTGCAGGCCGCCGGCATGTGCGCCTCCCGGTATTGGCCGCTGCTGGCGATCCCATCCATCTTGCCGTACCACGAGCAAACGATTGCGGAGTCGCGACCGACCGCCGCCTTATCAAACTGCCCCTTGCTGACGCGGAAGATTCCTTTGCTGCTATTGAACCACAGATTCTTGCGGTCATCTTCCAGAACGGCATAGATGGAATCGCTAACGAGCCCTTGCAGGCTCGTAAAAGTGTCTATGCCGCCGGCCCTGAACCGCAAGAGACCGGCGCCGCGAGTCCCGATCCAGAGCGTGCCCTCAGGGTCCTCGTAGAGTGAGAGTATTCTCTCCTTCAGACGCGGCTCATGGGCGGCGAGATTGAGGAAATGGCCATTCGCCCCCCGCGTCAAGCCCCCTTCGGTGCCAACCCACAGGATGCCTCCGCGCCCCTCGCAAAGAGCATTGATCTGGTTCGCACTCAGTCCGTCCCTGGTGGTGAAGCGCTCGAACTTGCCCTCCCGGAAGCAAGTCAGGGAATCCGTGGAGCCGATCCACATGTTTCCCCGTTCATCTTCGAGCAAGGCAGTAAAGACCGGATCCAGCTTGTAATGGGCAATTCGTCCCTCTTTGATATGGTTCAAGCCGGCCCCATAGTCGGTGCCCACCCAAAGGCTCCCGTCGCGGGCCTCGCGGATCGCCAGGACGAAATCGCTCGCTAAGCCATTGGTCTGGCGGATAGCGGTGAAGCCGCCGTCGAGGAAGCGATTGACGCCCCCGCCCCAAACACCAATCCACACGCCCCCATCGCGGCCGGCGCAGACAGAGGTGATCGCATTCTCTGTCAACCCCTGTTGCTTGGTGTAAGTCGTGAAGCCCTGCGGGGTCAGGCGAATCAGCCCATTTTCCGAACCAACCCATACGTTGCTCTCGCCGTCCTGAAAGAAACAAAACACCCGATAGGATTCCCCCAATTCACCCTTTTCGGCGATAAACCGGCCGTCCACAAAGCGGCTCACCCCCGCATAAGCGCCCACCCAAACGTTGCCTTCCCGATCCGGAAAAACCGCTCCCACGACGCCGATGGGACCATCCCCTTTTCGGTAATCGGTCGCGTTTCCATCTCGGACTTGAGTGATTCCGAAGGTGTCCCCCGCCCAAACGGTGCCCTTGCGATCATACACCACGCAACGTGGCACGCCAATGGACCGGCGGTTGGCAGGAACGTAGGGAGCCAGCTTCTGACCTTGCAGTCGCCGCACTCCAACAAGGCTACTGATCCAGAGGGTTCCTTCATGGTCCAGAAACAACGACAGTACCACGCTTCCTAACTCACTATCGAAAGGGTACTTGATCTCCCCGTCTTTCAGTTGTGCCAACCCACGCGCGGCAATCCAGAGGGAGCCGTCGGCGGTTTCCTGGAGCCTGGTGATCGCGGCGTCCCTGAGCCCTTCCTGCTTGCCGAAGCGGGCAAGACGTCCCTCCTGCAAGCGAAACAGTCCGACATTTTCGGTCCCAATCCAAAGGGTGCCGTCCTGGGTTTCACACAGGCAAACTACCGACGGCTGAACCAGGCCAGTGCCGAAATCCTTGGCCGTGAGGGAAAAGAAGGCCTGGCCATCGAAACGAGCCAACCCCTCTCGGGTGCCGATCCACAAGTAGCCGTCACGGGTCTGGGTAATCGCCTGAACGATCGTGTGCGGCAAGCCATCCTCCATTTGCCAGAGGCGGGCGGCGTACTGGGGCAGTGAAGGGGTCGAGGCCCAGGCCGGAACCTGCACGAAAGGCCACGCGAACAAGCCTATGGCACTCAGGACCAGGCGCGCAATATGTCTGCTGAAATTCATGCGCTTTTTGATTTCGCCATCGCGTTTTGCCTGAGGATACAGATTGCCCCGCCAATTGTCATCGTCACAAGTGATGATCCAGACCCCGGAGTATCTGGACACTCGAACCTGCGCTGCTTGGGCCCCTCAAGCTCCACCGCCTGAAAATCCTCACCTGGCACTCCATGCCACGTCCCATCCCGCCATGCCATATTAACTCTGGTGTCAGCGTGGCGAGTCCGTAAACCGAAGCAACCGCCGGCGGCGCGAGATCTCGCTCAGCAGACCGCCGCCGCTGCTCACCCCGCTCACTCGGCAAAGCCCAGCGCCGATGGCTAACAAAATGGCTAACAAAACAGGGTAAAGCCAAGCCCGGTGACATCATGTCGCATGTCTGGGTAACGGCCAGCGGCCAGGCGACCCCATCGCTTCTTCTCGGCCGCGACCAGGCCAACACCTATGTATTGGCCGCCGGCCGTTTGCTGGCAGCGAACCGCGATGACGTTCTTGCCGGGCTTGAAGGCGGCCTGCGCCGCGCTGGTGAGCAATGCAGCATTGGTTGAAGGCGCCACCACAGGCAACGCGAGCGCCCAAACCAACACGGGGATGCCACGAGGTAGTTTCATCCAGGGCCTCACTCCAACTGCACACCCACCTCAGCGCCTTGATTCGGGAGATGGATTTGTTTCGTAGCCGACTTTCCAGCGGACTGGACGGTGACTTCGTAATCGCCACAGAAACCGCGCGTTTTGAACTTGCCGTGGTCGTCGGTCGTGCCGTCCGCTTTTGTCCACCATTCCTTCGTAACAAGCTCCAGCCAGACCTGGCCGTTCGGCCGGATTGTCCAGTCCTTGTTCCAGAGCGCCGCGCGAGGCCGCCAGTGTGCGCCTTCCCAGAAACCCCACATCATCAGGCCGTTCACTGCGGGATGACTGAAGCAGGCGGTCATAAAGTCGCGAGTGTAGTGCAACTTCAATTCCTCGTCGCTCGTATCAATATCAAACTCGCTGATCTGGATCGGCACCCCCAGCATCCCGAAACGGTCGAACGTTTCCAAGACCTTCTCTGGCGACGGCGGACTGCCGCCGAAGTGCCCCTGCTCGCCAATGCCGCCGATGGGAGCGCCCTCCTGCTGAAGGAGCTTGATCGTGTCGAAGAAATACTGGCTGGGTGAACCCTCGCCGATGCCGGCGAACATGATGTAGTCGTTGTAAAACAGCTTTACCGACGGATCGCCCTGGTGCGCGAGCTTGAACCACCGCGCCATCTCCGCGCGCCCCAGGACTTTCACGACGTCATTGTGCGCGTAGCTTTCGTTGACCACGTCCCACTCGTCGAGCGTGCCCTTGAGCACGGCGGTCTGGTCCGCAAAATGCGCGTCAACCGCCGCGCGCAGCTTGGCCGGTTGCGATTCGAACTGCCGTAACCAGCCCGGCGTGTTCTCCCATGACGGCCAGATCATCACGTGACCGCGGACGGAGATCTGCCGCGTACGCAGCCAGTCAATCGCCGCCAGTACATTGGTCCGGTGCTGCTGCCAATCGGTGCGATTGGTTTCCCAACGCGGCCACTTCAGGTCGTTTGCAAAAACAACCTTGTTAAAATACTTCTCGATGGTCTGGCGATAGCGGTCGTCGTCCGGGGC
>JBBQYD010000160.1:0-10084 GCA_038209025.1 Verrucomicrobiota bacterium
CGCCAGTGTGCCACCGGAAATGGTGGTTGGGCCTGAGTAGGTAGCTGCCCCGGCCAGGGTGACGGTATTCGCTCCGGCTTTGGTTAGGCCCCCGCTTCCGCTCACGAAGTTGGTTAGGAGCAGATCATCGCTCCGGTTGAACTCGATGGTTCCATCCACCGAAACAGGTCCCGTGCCAATGCCGCCAGTGGTGCCGCCATTGCCTACCTGGAGTTTACCTCCGGCGCCGATCGCAGTTGTGCCGGAATATTCGTTTTCGCCCGCCTGGGCAAGGATGAGCGTTCCCGTCCCTTGCTTGTTTAAGCCGCCGATGCCGGTGAGTTTGCCGGATCCGGTAAAGGTGTAGGTTTTAGACGCGTTCTGAACTGTTGTGCCCAACGGGCTAAGCACAGTGGTAAGCACGACCGACCCCGAGCCCGCGGCTGTGTCGTCAAACAGCACCCGTTTGCCAACGCCACCCGGTTCTGTGTAAGGGGTGTTGTTTTTCCAGTTGGCGGTAAGGCCAATGTCCCAGTCATTGTTCTTGTCACCATTCCAAACGAGTTGGTCCGCCGTGATGATTACATCAATGGTATAAGGGTAGCCGGTGGTGTTGTTGACCAGCGTGGCCGACGTGCCGAGTGGTGCCTGAACTTTCAGCCCGGCAAAACCGGCAGCCCCGCCAAGGGACGTATAGCTGATGAGCGGATACTGTCCAGGAGAAGGACTCGGGTTATTGATCATGATAAGGGTGGAGTTCGCGGAACCTTCGATCATGAGCAGCGCGGCGGAAGCAGCGGCTTTGGTGTAATCTCCAGGGGCGATGAGGGTCAAGCCGAGGGTCGCGTTCTCAAGGGTGAACGTATCGACGGTGGCAGTCGGCGAACCTACACGGCCACCCACATTCAGAGTTGATTGCGAAACAGCAATGGTGCTGGTGCCACCACCCTCAACAAGGTCCCCGGCGACCTGCATCGTTGTGTTCGTAACTAGCAGGAGCCCGGTGGAAAGGCCCAGTCCGCCTTGTTGGGCCATCGTCACAGAGCCAGCGATAATGGTTCCGCCGCCGGAGGAAAGAGTGCCTTTGGCTGTGAAGGAACTTACCGGGGCCGCATAGGAGATGTTGCCAAGAAAGAGATTCTGAACCTCGAGCCGGTTTTGCATGCTGTTCCCCATCATCAAAGAGCCGGTAGCCGATTTGCCGGACCCCGTATCTCCCGCGCTAAAATAACCCACCTGCAGGTTGGTGACCACTGCGTTGAGGATTCCACCCGAGAAATCGTTGGTGCCATTGGCCGTTGACCCTGCCTGATTGCCAGCGCTGTTCCAGCCAATATACCAGTTCGCAACCCCACCGACACCATCAGTTCCGCGGATCTTAGCCACGGCATTAACCAGGTCCGGCTGGAAGTCGATTAAGCTGCCTACCTGCAGCCGGGCAGTGGTGATAGTGTTAACGAAGAGGTTATTGGTTGTTCCGAGGTGTAGTTTTCCGGTTCCCGACGCAACACCCGGGGCAGCGTAGCCCACCGGCATGGTGGAAGCGGTGATGTTATTCGCGTTCGCCAGAAAAAGTTCCCCGCCCTGTCGCCGCTGGCCGCCACCCGCGACGCTGAATGAGCCGGCCGGGTTGTTGTAAGAGAGTTCCGCCAACCCGCGGAGGTCCAGCAAAGCCCGTATGTAAAAGCTCGCGCCAGTGCCAAGGGATTGATGGCCGATCTGGACATTGCCGCCCGTGATAGCAAGGTTTGCCCCGGTCATAGTCGCCGCCGTATATAAGTCGGCCGTGGTATTTTGCACGCTGCCCGCGCCCACCGCCAGGTTCCCGGTTATCGTTAGGGTCTGGCCCTGGGCGATGGAGTTGTTATGGAAGGAAGTGTGGCCCCCAAGAACGTTGTTCGTGATCGCCAGGGAAGCGATCGTGACGCTCTCGGGAATCAAATTAGCTGGGGTGGTGGCACTTTGCGCATCGGTCTGACCGAATATAATGCCGTTCGCGGCCTCCGGAATTCCGCCGGTCCAGTTACCTGCGGTAGCCCAATTACGGTCTCCGCTGGTGCCGGTCCAGACAACGGTCGCCGCCTGGGCGGCAAAACTGCCGAGCAGAGCGAGTCCGAGGAAAGCTCTCTTCCAAGGGACTAGTAAATGATTCTGCGCAATTCGAGGTGCGAGGTGTTTTTTCATAAAATAATTCCTGTTCTTGAACACTGAGAGGTTTATAGCTGGCCCTTGGCTCCGATCTTCTTGGTGGAAACGTGGTTGTCGAAATAAATGTAGTTGCGCACGCTGCCATGAACAGGGGTTTTCGGAAGTTGATCCATCCATCCTGCGGTTGGAAAGGCAATCTGGTCGGCATCGATCAGGAACCAGACATCCGTGAGCGGCCTGATGGCCTGGACTTCGACTAACTTGTGCGGCGGTTGCTTGGGATCGGGATAACCAAAGGGGTCAAACAATGTCTGACCGGCAGCGTTGGTGATTCCAGCTCGACTCGGCACAGTTCGAACATACACCACGACATTGCTCATGGCTTGGCTGGCAGCGTTCTTATTATACCGCTGGTATCCAGGGCAGAACATCGCCGGAGCCAACCGGGTAACAGTATCCGGTGCCTTGTAGCCGAGATACGTAGCTAAATAGTAGATGAGCTGCGATTTATCGTTTCGGTCGTAACTGGTCTGCTGCCCATGCCACAGGCCGAAATCGTTGCCTTCCCCCGGCGGAAACCAATCATTGTTATCTTGCATCCACATGTTCAGAGCCAGACCACACTGGCGCATGTTGGACAGACACCCGGTCTGTTGGGCTTTGCGTTTTGCGTTGCTTAACGCCGGCAAGAGCATGGCGGCCAGAATCGCAATGATGGCGATCACCACGAGGAGTTCAATCAGGGTGAAGGCCTGCTTTAAGGCAGGCACTGGTAATGTTCGACGGTGTTTCATATTTGAGGATGGACGATCGGCAAGGCTCGAAACTCGCCTCGCCTGGTTTTCATATTATGCAAAACATCGCATGGTTGCGGATTGTCTGCCGCGTCCAGTCCATGGGTGTCCGCCAGGATCGTGGCAGGTTTCCGCTGATGGGCTGGTTTCATGGTTGAGTGCTATATTATGGTTTTTTTCGTGCTGATCAACCTCATTGTGCCCAGAAGCCCGGCGAAAGTTCACCCCCCTATTCAGGGGGTTTTCGCCGGCCACCCGGCATCTGCCAGAGGCAGGGGCATTAAGGTTCTGATGCCGCAACCGGGAGGCGAAAGATCGGTATCATCACAACGATCGCGGTTCCTATGCCGGGCTCGCTGGTGAGCTTGAAACTACCATCGACCGCCTGGCAGCGCCGCCGCATATTGGTCAAGCCATTGCGGCCCTGCCGGGCTATTGAGGGATCGAACCCCTTTCCGTTGTCGTCGATGCTGACGCTCAGTTGATCCTTGTCGGTCTTGATGCGCAGCCAGACTTCGGAAGCTTGGGCATGCTTTGTCGCATTGTTCACCGCTTCCACCACGATCATGAGCAGGTTGTGCCGGACCTCGGAGGGGAGGGTGAGGGAGGGTAAGTCATCCTGAACGTCCAGGCGGCAACGCACGTTCGCTGCCCGCAGGTATTCCTGCGCGCTCGAGCAAAGGTAATTGGCGGTGGCTTTCAACGTGTCGTTGACGGGATTGACGGCCCAGACTATTTCATCCAGGGAGCGCGTCATCCGCCTGGTGCGCTCGACAATATTGTCAAAGCGTGATCGGAGTTCCGGGGCGTCAGTCTCAGGTGATTCCGAGAAGCCGGCCAGGAAACTGATTTCCGTGAGGCTGCTGCCGAGTTCGTCATGCAAATCCTGGGCGATGCGCGCGCGGTCGCGTTGGACCGAGGTTTCCTGTTCCAACCTCCGGAGCCGGGTGCGCAAGCGCCGGAAAGAAACGTACCGGCCAATCCCGATGATCGTGAAGGCGAACGCCGCCATCATGACCAGCCGAAACCACCAGCGCTGCCACAAGAACGGTTCGACCTCGAATCCGATTCTTGCTCCCTCCCGGCTCCAAAGGGCCGCGCTATTACACGCGGTGACCTGGAATTCATAGTGCCCTGCGGGAAGACGTGAAAAAGTGAACGTTCGCGATTTGCCCGGTTCACTCCAGTTCTCATCCCAGCCTTTGATCCGGTATCGGAATAGAACCCCCTCAGGGGCGGCAAAGTTGAGTCCGACAGATTGCACTTCCAGCCTTCGGTGGGCCGGTTTCAGACGCAGGCCCGCACCGGGCCCGGGCACTTCCTGTGGAAGACCGTCCACCAGGAATTTTTCGATCAGAACGACGGGCGGGTTGCGGTTGGGTTGAACGCGTTCCGGCGAGGCAGCCACGAGGCCGGCGCGGGTTGTGAACCAC
This sequence comes from Verrucomicrobiota bacterium, assembly GCA_038209025.1. Lineage (GTDB taxonomy): Bacteria > Verrucomicrobiota > Verrucomicrobiia > Limisphaerales > UBA8199 > JBBQYD01. The sequence continues at coordinate 4,355 of JBBQYD010000160.1, forward strand.
AGCCGTCCGTCACGCGCCCGCGCCGCATTTGGCCACGCACCGGAGCTGCCGTGCAGGTTCATCAGGCCGTCATTGCGGCCAAACTTTATCGGGGCCAGGCGGGTGCCCGGGTTTTCCTCCGAGGCCGCAAAGTCGTTTTGCGGGAGCCGGAACAGTCCCTGGCTGCCGCTAAACCACAGCGCGCCACCTTCGTCCTGCGCAATCCCGCAGATGTTGTCTTCGGGGAGACCCTGTTCAACCCCAAAACGAGAGAATTTCCCGTTGCGCAGCCAGCCGATGCCGGCGCCGGCGTAGCCAATCCACAATCCCCCATCTGGAGTGGCGTGCAAGGCGCGTATGGGTTTCGTTGGCTGCAGCGCATGGGCGGTGTGATCGAATACGGTGTCATCCTTTACCCGCATCAAATACCCACCCAGGGTGCCCAGCCAGATGGTGCCGCTCTGGTCTTCCGTAATGGCATCAATGGCGCGGCTGCCAACCGGCAACGGCAAAGTCTGGAAGGCTCCGTTACGGAATCGCTGGAGTCGGGTGGGTGCCTCCAATCCAATCCACAAATCCTTGCGGCTGTCCAGGAAAAGGGCTCGAATCATCCCGGTTCCCAGGCCGTCTTCCGGCCCCAGATGACTGAATTGCCCGCCATGCCAATTCAGCAACGCGCCTCGGTAAGTGCCGACCCACACGCCTCCGCGGCCATCACCAACCACGCAGGTGGCCCGAACCCCTGGCCAGCCAGGAGCATTCGTGACCGCCAGCCATTGGCCAGCGACCTGACGCACCAGCGCGCCGTTTAACCCCGTTGCCCAGACCACGCCGGCATCATCCTCACACACCGAGCGGGCGGTCTCAAAACCCACGCCTTCGTTGGGACCATGCAGTTCCAGCACTCGCATCCGTAAACGGTTGAGTCCACCCCCTTCCGTTCCGACCCAGATGTTGCCCTCCCGGTCCTCCATAATGCTGTTGATTTGGCCGTGCGAGGTCTGAACGGGCGTAAATTCCTTGCCGTTCCAGTGAAACAAGCCACCGGTCCTGATCCCCAACCACAATCCGCCGGTGCCGTCCTCATAAAGGACGGACGGCTCAAGTCCCACTCCATCAACCGGCAGTTCGCCGAGCACGACAGCCGTCCGGCCGTCGCTGCATTTCAGGAGCCGGCGCCCGGCCAGAATCCAAATCCCGCGATCACCCGCCCGGGCAATGCGGATTTTTTGCTCTGGCAGGGAAAACTGGTTTGTGACCTGCCCGCCTTCAATCGTGCCAACGGTCCCCGCCTTCGAGAACCAAAGGCGTCCGCGGGAATCCACAGCGAGCCAGCAATTGCCGGCTCCGGACAACCCTTCGCGCTGCCCATACCATTTGACGATGCCATTGGAGAAGCTGAAGATCCACCCTTCCGAGTATCCGGCCCACACTGTCCCATCGGGCGTCTCCGCCATGACCAATGGACGGTAGTTCGGGAGACGAAAGACATTGGTCGCTCCCTTTGCCAGGCCAATGAGAAGGCCTTCTCCGGCTTCGATGCCGACCCAGAGAGTGTCATTTTTTCCCAGCATCAGGGCGCGAGCCAGCGGGTTGAAGCGCTCGGCGGGAATTGGCAGGGGCCACGGAGTGAATTGTTCTCCATCAAATCGCGCGAGCCCGGAATGTGTGGAGACCCACAGGTAGCCGTCGGAGGTTTGGACGATGCCGGTGACAGCACTGTCAGGCAAGCCGTCGTCGGTCTGCCATTCGCGCGCAAACCAGGCTGAGTGGCCCTGCGCCGCCCGGAGTTCGAACCCAGGCGGAACCAGTGCCAGCAGAAAAAGAAGCGCGGCAAGGAGCGATCTCATCAGAGTGTATCGAGCGGAGTCTATCGCTTTCCCTGCCTCAGGCAAGGCCGACTCGCGGGAGCCTAAGCGGGCTCGGCTTTGCTGCCCAGGAACTTTATCGCGGCTTCCGTGCGGCTGTGGACGTGCAGCTTTTCATAGATTTGCTTTAGATGCCAGCCGACCGTTTCAATCGAAAGACAGAGTTGCTCGGCGATTTCCTTGTTCGCGAACCCGCGCGCAAGACAGTCCAGAATTTCAGCCTCGCGCCGGGTCAGATTCAATTCTTCCCTGGGCGGCGACTCGCGAAACGATTCCACGACTTTCCGGGCGATGGCGCTCGTCATTGGGGCGCCACCGTGCCGGAGTTCTTCGATGGCGGCGATGATTTCGGCCTTTCCGGTTCGTTTCAGAATGTAGCCGCTGGCACCGGCTCTCAGGGCCTGGAAGATCTTGGTCTCGTCCTCATACACGGTGAGCATCAGCACCCGCACGTCGGGCAGCAATCCCTTCAACCGAGCCGTGCATTCAATTCCGGAAAGGTTCGGAAGATGGATGTCCATCAGGACCACCTCGGGCTTGAGTGCCGGTAACTTGCGCAGGGCCTCCTCGGCCGAACTGAATGCGCCGATGCAGCGGCACCCATCCAGCTTGGAGACCAACTGCTCCAACCCGCCGCGGATGGTGGCGTTATCTTCGACGATACCGATTCCTATCATAAAACTTCCGTCATGCACGGCAGGCGCCACGGATCAAGGCACCATTCCGACTGGCGAACCCGTCTCCGGAACACGCCATGAGTCTGCCTATTCGCTTGCTTCTGGCAACCCCCCGGATTAGGGGGGGCTTGGTTGACCTGTTGATGAAGGAAGGAGCTGATGTGCAGCCGGGTTCCGGCAAGCACTGAGCCAGTCCCCGTGATCAATCCAAGGGTGAGCGGGATACCACGCTGCTTTACGCCATCAGACCAGGCAGCACGAAATCGATGCCGTCGTTACTTCGATCTTGCCGGGGAGTTGGCACTTGTTTAGGTTGCGGCTGATGTCGGTTCCTTTGTTTTCTCATATCCTGGTGACCCGGAGCAGTTGCCGCGTTTGCGGCAGTCGGGCGCTTACACCGGTGATTTCTTTGGGCGACCAGTGCATTCAGGGCGCCTTCGCCAAACCCGGTGGAGTCCCGCCAGTGCAAAGACGGCTGCCATTGGACCTGGTGCGATGCGACCCCGCGCTGGATGAACGGGCGTGCGGGCTGGTTCAATTGCGGCACACCGTGCCGCCGACTGTCCTGTATCAATCCTATTGGTATCGGTCGGGCGTGAACCAGACCATGAGGGACCATCTGGCCAGTATTGCGAGACTGGCGGAGGAAACCGCCGGCTTGAAGAAAGGGGATCTCGTGCTGGATATCGGGTGCAACGATGGCACGTTGCTCAAAGCTTATCGAACTCCGGGCATCAAGCGCTTGGGAATAGATCCTTCAAATGTGGCTGCGCAGGCCAGCGCAGCGGGGTTGCAGGTGGTTAACGATTTTTTCTCGGCGGCAGCCCTGCGTTCGGTTTACCCGGCCCAAAAGCCCAAGGCCATCACCTCGATAGCGATGTTTTACGACCTGGAGAATCCGCATGCGTTCGTGCAAGACATCAAGGAAAGCCTTGATCCGGAGGGAGTCTGGGTGCTTGAGCTGAGCTATTTGCCGATGATGCTCGAGATGAACAGCTTTGACACGATTTGCCACGAGCATCTCGAGTATTACTCCCTGGCGCCCATGGAACGGCTCTTTGCCGAACACGGCTTGGAGGTGGTGGATGTCCGGTTGAACGATATCAACGGGGGGAGCTTTCAAATCGCGGCGAGCCACGCGGGCAAACGAGTGGGTACGGCCGAGGCGCGGGAAAGGGTTCAGCAACTCCGCCTGAAAGAGTTCGAACTGGAATTGGACCTGGACAAACCGTACGCGGTTTTCAGGCGGAACAGCGAACGGATTCGCAAGGATTTGCTCGCGTTTTTGAAGAAAGCCAAAGCGCAGAAGAAACTGGTGCATGGCTACGGGGCTTCCACCAAAGGCAACACCACGCTCCAGTTCTGCTCAGTGACCCCCGATCTGGTTCCCGCGGTTGCGGATCGCAACCCCGACAAGTGGGGTTCGCGCACTGTTGGCACAGATATTCCCATAATTTCTGAAGAGGAATCGCGCCAGCGAAAGCCGGACTACTATCTCGTGCTTCCCTGGCATTTCATCGGAGAATTCAAACAGCGAGAGCAGGAGTTCCTGGGGCGGGGAGGCAAATTCCTCCTGCCGATGCCCAAGGTTCATTTGGTTGGCTCCTAAGTGAGAATGAGGCGCGCGGCGATTACTGGCATAGCAGGGCAGGATGGAACGTATCTCGCCCGCTGGTTGCTGCTTCGAGGCTATGAGGTTCATGGCATGTTACAGTTCCCGTTTGAGCGGGAGGAACCTGGACTAAGGCGCCGTTTCAGCCCTGAAGCCATGGAGGCTATTGGCTGGCATAGCGGTTCGCTGGAGGATCCCTTCTCACTGGTCCGGTTCTTGAAGGCTTCAAGGCCGGATGAAGTCTATCACCTGGCCGGGTTGACGGATTCGCGCCAGAGCTTTCAGGTTCCGGAGGAAAGCGTGTTGGCCATCACGCTTGGGACTCTGCGACTGCTCGAGGCCTGCCGTGAGATATGTCCGGCGGCGCGCCTCTTTCTCGCCTCTTCGGCCGAGGTGTTCGGCGTTCCCGCGACGACGCCGCAGGACGAGGCCACCTCCCGGCAACCGGTGACGCCATACGGCATTGCCAAGCTCGCCGCGGATCATTTCGGCCGCTTGCACCGTGAAAAGTATGCCCAGTTCGTCACCTCGGGCATCCTCTATAATCATGAGTCCCCGTTGAGGCCGCCGAATTACCTGAGCTGCAAAGTTGCCAAGGCCGTGGCGGCCATCAAACAGGGGCGGGCTCGGGACTTGGAACTGGCCGATCTATCCGCCGAGCGGGATTGGAGCGACGCGCGCGATTTTGTGCGAGGTTTTTGGCTGGCCCTCCAGGCGCAAAGCCCCGGAGAATTCGTCTTCGCCTCCGGCCAGCCGCACAAGGTTTCAGACCTGGTGCAATGCGCCTTTGGCGCTGCGGGCTTGGACTATCGTGACTTTGTCCGCGGCAACCCCCTGACCCACCGGGGGCAGCAGGTGGTCACGGGGCTTTGTGGCAATCCCGCCAAAGCGGAACTGGAGTTGAAATGGAAACGGGAGTGGTCTTTTGAAGACACCATCCGCGACCTGGTGCAGGCAGAACTCGATTGCCGGCCGGAGTTGGAACGTGCGGATCCCGCCCCCGGGAAAAGGAACCTGGCATGAAAGAGTTTTTCCGGCAAATCAGCTACCGTTTATCCTTGTTTGGTTATTTCAAACAAACCTGGAAGAAGCTCTACAGCATTCCGGGTAACATAGATCGGCAGACACTGCTGCTGCAACATCAGTACATTCAGAACCTGCTGGCCCAGCCTCGCTATGCCGAACCCAAGCGGCTCCACCGGTTTGAGCACCAGGTTTTTTCTCAGAACGGCGAGGACGGCGCGCTGGCGGAGATTTTTCGCCGGGTTGGCACCACGGACCGTCGTTTCCTGGAGATAGGGGTGGGTGACGGCCTCGAGAATTGCACCACGTTTTTCCTCGCTCGGGGGTGGAAGGGGTCTTGGGTCGATGGGGATGGCAGCGCGGTCGCCAAGATCAAAAAAACCTTTTGGCAGCCGTTAGCCAAGAGGGACCTGGTGGTGCGTCAGGCACTCGTCAGCGCGGAGAACATCGCGGGAATACTGGAAGACCTCCAGCATCCCGCCGAGTTTGACCTGCTGTCGTTGGATATCGACCGCAACACCTATTTCGTCTGGCGTGCGCTCAAGCATTTGCGGCCCAGAGTCGTGGTTAT
>JBBQYD010000161.1:0-10064 GCA_038209025.1 Verrucomicrobiota bacterium
CAGACGATGGGATAGCCATCCAGCAAGGCCGTGCCATCGGGCAGCCGCTGGTACACATTGGGCTCGGCGGCGGAGCGAAACGCCGGCAGCCGCGCTTCCCAGGTGGAATCCAGGTAATAGGCCGAGAGCCGGCCGTTCAGCGCCGCCTTGTTGACCTTGAGCCGCAGCCCGCGCAAGTCATCCAGGGTGGCGTCACTGGGCTTGGTCTTGGTGGCGGCGAGGACTACCGTGCGGCCGCCCTCACGCGCGACCTTGACCAGGCCCTTGACGCTTTCATACGGCGTGGTGCCGTCCGAGAGAAAGGCCCAGGTGTCTTCCGCCCGGGCGAACTCGATGGCGCCGTAGCGGGCGAGGAACTGGCCCATCGGCACGATGCTTTGCTCGTCCAGTTCGCGCGGCAGGCGCACGATGCCGCCCACCTTGTGCGACTCCAGGGAGGCGAATTCAAACGCGGGCGACTTCTCCGTAAACGCATTGGACATGGCAATGGAGCCAAAGGCGGGGCGGACGCCCAGGCGCGCCGGACGCGAGGCGCCCATCCCGATCGGGTAGCGCATCATGCGTTTGCGGGCGACGCCAAACTCGGAGATCAGGTCCCGGAACTCGCCGCTATACTCCGTCGGCAGCGGCACGTCACCGGTGCTGAGGGCCGCGCGCGTGGTCAGGTCCAGCGTTTGGCGGGCGAAGGCGCTCATGGCCGCCCGCTGGGAGGTTGAGGAGCAGAGGGCCTCCAGTTTGCCGCTGCGATCGCAGTGGGCGATGAAGGTGGCGGCCAGGTGCCGCGCACAACCCTCACTCACGCCGCCGGCGGGGCGCGGTCGGGGAGCCTGACCGGCCAGGCCCGAGCGCCGCACGCCATCCAGTTGTTCCTTGAATTGGCCTTGCTGGTCCTGCAGCGCCTTGAGGCCCGCCGGCATCCCGCGGAACTCCGCCCACCCGTTCTTCATCTCGCCCAGGATGCCCTGGAACTCCCGCACCTGCTCTTCCGTAAGCGCCAGCGGCCCGGTGGCCAACCCCAGGCATCCCGCGGCAAACAACACCGTTTCCAGGTGCCGCCACGCCACCCACGCCACCACGCCCAGGATTACCAGGGCCACAATTTCCATCGGTTTCCAATCTTTCATAGGGGACTGCTTTCCATCGTTTTTTGGTTTGCGGCCCGCCGCTCGCTGGCGGACCAGATTTGAGACGTGGGCCGCGTTCATGCCCGGCGCATGACCGCGCGCGCCGCACGGGCGAGCCGCAGCAACTGCGTTTCCCGGTTCAACGAGCCGGGAACCGAATCGCCGCCAGATTGTTCGGGCGCCGGGTCGCGGGCGGTCGGAGCGCCCGGCGAAGCCGCGCGGCTTGCGCCGCCCAGCGCTTCCAGCAAATCGCGCAGGTCCGCGCGTTCAATGGCGCCCGCTTTCAAAGCCAGTTGCAGGGCCTCCGGGTTCGCCGGAATGCCAACGGCCGACACTTCCACCAACTCCTGCTCCAAATGCCGCCGGCGCCAGGGCGAATTCTCCCCGCCGTTCTCCCAGCGCACGGGCAGGAAACCAACGCTCACCGCGTTCAGAAACCGGCCGCGATACAGCCCGTAGGCGATGCGCGCCATCGGGTTTGCTGAGACGGCGAACTCGATCCGTTGAAAGAGCGCGCTGCCGCGCACCTCGGTGATCAGCGCCCGGCCCAGCGTGAACAGGACGTCGCCATATTGATGGGCATTTTGAAACACCGGGTTGCGCCGGTAGGCCTCCAGGCGCCAGCCGGCGGCGGTGATGACTTCGCCGTAACGGTCAATCGCTTCCGTGCTGGCGATGAAATCGATGAGCGGCGCGCCCGGCTGGTCATCGGGCACGCGGACTTCGGCGGGCAACCCGCCGCGCAGCCCCGCCCGCCCATCGCTCAAGGGCACCAGGCGGCCAAAGAATTCGGACAAAGCAGATGTTGAACGGGCGGTGGGGTTCTCGGTTTTCATGGTCAGATGCGGTTATGGGTTGGCGGATGGGGCCGGAGGAACCCGGCGGCGCGGGCGAGCCGATCCGGATCGGGGACCCCGGCGACGGACGGGGGCGTTACTGGGGCGGCTGGCTCCAGGGTGGTGTCTGTGGCGCGCAGGTTCGCGGGCAGATACCCGCGGTTGCCCCACGGCAGCGGCTTGAACCCCAGATCCAGCACGCGGTTGAGTTCATTGAACGGCACCCCCATGTCGAAACCGGTCCTCGCGGCCGCCAGCCGGCTGCGCCGCGCCTGCTGCATGATGGGAAGGCTGTCCAGGTCGAACCACCCGGCGGCCTCCGGCGCGAGACTGCGGACCGTGACTTCCTCCGCCGCCTCCAAGCGGGCGCACAGGGGGGCCACCCGGTTCTCGATGAAGTTCAACCGCGCGCCTTCCATGACGTCGTATTTCGCGGTGTCCGTGCTGGTCAGGATTTCCTCGGGCACGCCAAACGCCGCGCAGATTTCGGCGCGGGAGAATTTGCGGTTTTCGAGGAATTGCAGGTCGCTGCTGGAAAGCCGCGGCTGGATGACCTCCAGGCAGCCGGGCAGAAAGACCGGGCGATCCGGCAGGCCCGGCGGGCTCTTGCGATTGGTGAGCGTGGCCAGGATTTGGTCCTGTTGCTCGGGGTCAATCTGTTCCTGGGTGCGCACGATGGTGCCGATATCCCCGTTGTTCTCAATCACCCCGCGCATGAACGCGGCCGCGGAGAAATCCGTGCGCGCGGCGGTGGCCGCCACGTGCAGCGGCGGCAACCCGCGCCAGGCATCAAACGGGTTCGGCAGCCGCTCGAACCACACTTCCTCCGGCAGAAAAACCTGGGAGGGGAGCGGCGCGTTCGCCCCCGGGCTGCTGTATTCCCAGCCCACCAGCCGATGATCGCGCACGAGGTGCCGCAGGCGCGCCGGGTCCGGCATGAGCACCCGCAGGAGCCGCCGCCCGCCGGGCATTTGCGGGTCAGGTTCAAAAACCGGGATGCGCGCGCATTCCCCGCGCAGCATCAGCCACATCACCCGCAACTCCCAGTATTGAAACCGGTCCACTTGCGGATGCGGTTGGTTGTAGAACCGGTGCAGCGGCCCGCTGGTCACCAGATTTTCCCGCCCCCGCTCCCCGGCGGAAAACAGAAAGGGGACATTCGCCACTTGTTCCGCCAGCACGTTAACGGCCCGGTACACCCAAACCACCTGTTCATACACATTGGCGCAACCGCCCGGCGCCAGGTCCAGTCCGCGCGCCCAGCCCTGGGCAAAACCGCCCGCGGCAAAGGTCTTCTTCCTGGCCGGCTCGGCTCGTGAAATGTGGAATCCAAAAAGCTTCATAGGCGGTTGAGGGTGGGAAGGTGGACCGGAGGGCATGGCTGGGAAACGCGTCCCGGAAAGGGTGGTGGATCAGATCGGTAATGTTTGCTCATGCCACAGTGATATGGGTGACAAACCGTGGGCCGTTGGTGACAAGCGGGAATGCTTGCCAGGAAGGTCGCGAACAGAGGGTGGAGAACGGATGACCAAACCGTCTTGAGCAGACCGGCCTGTTAAAGGGCTTTTAGCGGGCTCACCCCATCCTGGCGATGATTTGGAAGTTGTGCCGGGCGGCGTGCTGCCGCAGCGCCTTGGCCCAGAACCGGTCGCAGTGGCTATCCTCGACTTCCCCGACAAACCGCAGGTTCCCGCTGGTGGTGGTTTCCTTGCGCAGGCCGCGCAGATCGGCGTGCAGCCGGGGGTCATCGGCCAGGCGAACGAGCCGTTTCTCCAGATCCGTCCGCAATTGGAAAGCCATCTCTTCTTTGACCGCGGCCGTGAAGGTGACCGGCTCGACTTTCCAGCCGAACTTGCGTTTGGCGCGTTCAGCCATCTGCAAGCCGAGCCCCGTGGCGTCGATGCAGGCCCGCTTGAGCTGGCGCAGTTGCAGCAACCGAAACAGCTCGGCCTCGATCTCGGCAAATGGACGGTTCAACAACTCGATGCGCAACCGGTCCCAAATGACGTCCCCGATTCGTTCGCCAACATCGAGGACGCAGAGGTCTTGTTTGCGTGCGACATCGACGCCCAGGTAGAGGGCGTTGGCGCTGGCTGCGAGCCAGGCATGGTCTTTCAGGCAGCCCGGCTCCCGGCAGCGGTCGATCAATTCGAAGGTGATGAACGACGCCGATTCATCCGCCGGTTCGCAGCAGTATTCCTGCCGCCATTGCTCCTGGTCCACGCACCCGGCCCGCAGCCGCGCCATGAATTGTTCCCCGCTCTCCGCACCCCCGGTCTTGCGGTTGATGCGCGCCACCAAGCCCGCGTCCACCGCCTTTTGCAGGGGCACGGCATGGAGGCTCCAGCCCATGGGGTTGCCGCCCTCGCGGGCTTCACGGAGAATCTGGTTGAAGACCGAGCCCGCGCCGCGATGGGTCGAAATCACGCAGAGCTGCCCGCCCCAGGTCGTGACCGGCTTGGCCACGCGATACAGGAGCCGTTGATCCTGGTGCAGCGCGAATTCATCGAGCTTGACGTGGCCGCGTTTGCCCGCCAGCGCGTTGGGGTTGGAGGACAGCGAATAGATGCTGAGGCCGCTGGCGAATTCCAGCACGTGAGCCGAGACCGACTTTTCATCCAGGAGTCGCACCCCCAGCGGGCGAACCGCCTGGCTCAACAGCCGCGCCCAGGCCAGACAATCCTCGAGGTAAAGCCGCGCCTGGGTTTGGTCGCGCGAGGAAATCCACACATCGAGCCGGGCTCCTTTCTGGATGACCTTGCGCACGGAGTCATAGGCGTCGGCAAAGGTAATGCCCACCTGCCGGCTTTTCTCCATGATCTTCAGCGGCGAGGCATCCTGCAGCCACGCCCGCTGGTAAGGCAGAAAATACGGCTCCGGCGGCGCCGCGGCTGGCGGTTGCTCGTTCTTGCTCACACTAACCTGATCTGCGGGACAAACCGGGGGCCGTTGGGCACGCAGTTCAAATGGCGGTGGACCCCGCCGCGCGCGGTTCAATTCGCTTTAGTTTCCCCCCTTTCTGTGGTAGGTTCCTGGCAGATAAACAGTCAATTTAGCGACCGATTAGTATAGTAACGCATTGAAATCACTCACCGATATACGGAATCGCCGCACGGAACGGGTTTTCCTCGTGGGCGTTGAACTCAAATCACGCGACAACCGGGAATTGAAGGACTCCTTGGAGGAGCTGTCAGCCCTGGCAGCCACCGCGGGCGGGCAGGTGGTGGGAGACGGTGTTCAGAAGCTCATCTCCCCTTGTGCGAGCACTTATATCGGTAAAGGAAAGGCCACCGAATTTTCGGAGCGCTGCCTGGCGGCCGATGTCGATACGGTCGTTTTCGACGACGAGCTTTCCCCCGCGCAAAGCCGCAACCTCGAAAAGCTATTCAACTGCAAGATCCTGGACCGGACGGCGCTGATCCTGGACATCTTCGCACAGCGCGCCCGGACACGGGAAGGGAAGATGCAGATTGAGCTGGCGCAGCTTCAGCATCTGCTCCCCCGGCTGACCCGGTTTTGGGGCCACTTGTCCCGTCAAAAAGGCGGCATCGGCATGCGCGGCGGTGAAGGTGAAACCCAGTTGGAAACGGACCGCCGCCGGGTGCAGGATCGAATTGCGAAAATTGAGAAAGAGCTGGAGGTGGTGCGGCGGCAACGCTCGATTCAGCGGCAATCCCGTCAGCGCAACCACTGGGCGCTGGCCTCCATTGTGGGCTACACCAACGCCGGCAAATCCACCTTGCTCAACACCCTGACGGGCGCCGGGGTGCTCGCCGAAGACAAGCTGTTTGCCACCCTGGATCCCACCACGCGACGGCTCCGGCTGCCCACCAATCAAAACGTCCTCCTGACCGACACGGTGGGGTTCATTCGCAAGCTGCCGCATAAACTGGTCGAGGCTTTCAAAGCCACCCTTGAGGAGGTGGTCCAGACGGACCTCCTGCTGCACGTGGTCGATGTCAGCCACCCCCAGGCCGAGCGGCAGATCGCCTCCGTGAACGCGGTGCTTGAGGAAATTGGCGCGGCGGGCAAGCCCACGCTGATGGTGCTGAACAAAATAGACCAGCTCAATGGCAGCCGGGACGTGGTCACCCGCTTCCTGGAAAGGTATCCCGGCGCGGTCACCATTTCCGCCGTCACCGGAGAAGGCATCACAGCCCTCCTGGCTGAGGTGAGTTCGCAGTTGCGTCCGATTCGCGAGTTCATCGAACTATCCATTCCGCACGAAAAGACCGAAGTGATCGCCCGGTTGCATGAGGTGGGGCACGTGGTGGAGCGCGATTACACGGGTGAAACCGCGCGCTTCAAGGCGCGCATCCCTCCCCATTGGCACGAGGAGTTCGCCCCCTACGTGCTGCGCGAACTGCAGACCGCCTGATTGAGATCGCCCGGCCACCGGCCTGACGCGGCAATGGGCGTCCTCGGCGTCGGGGGGACGGGGCCGCCCTAGGTTTTCGCGCGCCAATACGCGGGGTTGAGATCCGGAAAGATATTATTTCGCTGTTCCAGCGCCAGGATGGCTGCGGTATCTGGTTGGTGATCTTCGAGCTGCCCGAGCAGGGCACCGCAGTTTTCAAGATGGTTCAACACCCGGCTGCGGGCGTACTCCGGGCTGGTGCCGGTGCGCAAAATGAAGGGCCAGTCACTGGCCTGGGCGAGCAGCAATTCGCGCCCGGCCTGCCTGAGGGCGCGTTGCTCCCAGGCTGGTGAACTGCCGGCAAACTGGTTGGCGGCGACCCTGAGGCGGTCCTGGGCGGCACGCAGCCGGGGCAGAATCCAGTGATTCTTTTCGTTCAACCACACGCGCAGGTGGCCGCCTTCGCCCCAACTCGAATCCGCGGGCATGGCGGCCTGGTTGACGGGGTGGGCGCGAAGGTAATCGCCGGGCGTAATCATCAGAATGGTGTCTCCGCGTTCCGCGGCCGCCCGAACCACACCATCGAGGAACTCAGGCCCCTCGAACCACCAATGCCCGAATAACTCGGCATCATACGGGCAGGCCAGGATGGGCGGCCGGTCCAACGCCCCCCCCACCGCCGCGCACTGGCTGGCGCGGGCTTCCACGAAATGCCGCGCATGGGTGGCGGCCAGCGCCAGCGCCGCGGCCCGGTCATACACTTCCTTGTCGGGGCCAGGGCCGGTAATCCGGTGATATTTGAAGCCCGTGAACCCTCGCTGATCGGGGGCCGCCAGGTGCGCGCGAACGTATTCGAAATCGAGGTCGAAACCAATGTCCCGGTAGAACTCGCGATACCGGTAATCGCCGGGATACCCCCCGTGCCGGCTCCAGACCCGCCGGGCGGATTCGGAGTCACGGCCGAAAGCCGCCACCCCGGCGGGGGTGAATACGGGGGCGAACGTCTTGAACCGGGGTCTGGGGTGAGCGTGAAGCAGCCCGTGGGTGTCCACCAAGAACCACCGAAAACCGGCTTCGGCCAGGGCTGGCTCGATCCGCGCGTCAAAGGCGCACTCAGGAAGCCATATCCCTTGCGGGCTCCGGCCGAATCGCGCCGCATAATCATCCCGCGCCATCAGCAATTGGGCCTTCAAGGAAGCCGGGTCATCCGCCAGCAACGGCAGCACCGCATGGGTGGCGGCACAGGTGATAATCTCAATCTGGCCGAGGTCTTGCGCCCGGCGGAATCGCCTCACCAGGTCGCGCCCGCAATGCGAATAGTAGTCCCGGATCGTGCTGAGACGTTCCTTATAAAAGGCGGCCACCCGGTTGAGGGGCGGGTCCAGTATCGTTCGCAGCTCCTCCTTTTCCGCCAGGTCCACCAGGGCATCCATATGCCGCGCGCACCGTTCCTGCAACAGCGGGTCTTGCAGCATGGTGGCGAGCGTGGGGGTGAGCGTGAAGCACAACCGCCCCGGCACGCCGTCGGCACGCCATTGATCGATCATGCGGAGCAGCGGAATATAGGTCTCCACCACCGCTTCAAACAGCCACATCTCCTCCAGGAACCGCGGATGCTCCGGGTGCCGCACAAAGGGCAGATGCGCATGCAGCACCAGGGAAAGATAACCGCGCATTCGCTTAGGCAATATTCTCAGGCGCGGGCGGTTTGAGCGACGGGTCTTGCGGGTGTGCTCCCACCTGTCCCGTGTGGGTGGTGCCGCGGCTGAAGCGCAGTTGGGCCGCGCGCTGATCTCCCTGCGTGGAGACGGCGGCAATGGGCAGCTTGAATTCTCCGTCAGGCAGGGCAAAGCGGTAGCTGAAAGACCCGTCGGGCCGCAAACGGATGGCTCGGCCGCCAATGGTCACGGTGGCATCCGGCTCGGTCGCGCCATAGATGACCAACTCCGCGTTGACAGTGAACCAAAAATTGGGCGCGCCGGTGGGCGCCGGGGCTTCGCCGCCCGGGCTGGACACGCCCAGGGGCGCGGCGGCTTCGGCCGGCGGCGTGATGGAGGAAGGCCCGGCCTCCCCGGCCGGACGGCTTTTTAGCCGCGCGATGTGTTGTTCCGCCAATTCCACCGAGCTGACGGGGTCCGGCCGCAGCAGCGTCAGGATCACGGTTTCCAGCAGTTCCTCCTGTTCGGGCGTAAGCCTGGGGGGCGGGGCCGCCGGTTCCACGAAAGGCGCGCGCGGGGCAGGCATGGCGGCGATGATCTGGAGCGGCGCAAACGCCTGGGCAGCCGGGTGGCTCCCGAGGGAACCGCCGGGCGCCGGACTCGGCGGCGTCTGAACGCCGGACGTTTCGGGGGCGGCTTCGCTCACGCTCGCGACTGGTTGCTCCCACCTTCGCGTGATGGCTTGAGGAGGAGCGCAGGCCGCCGGTTGTGCCGGTTGCTCAGGGGCGGCGGCCGGCCCCGCTGGGCTCGGCGCAAACGCCGCAGCCATGCCTGCCTCGGGGGCCGGTTGCGGGGCCACGCGCAGGAAACTCTCCAGGTGGGACGTGGTGGGCACGTCGGAGGGCGTGCTGACACCCTTCGAAACAGCCAGGGTCACCCATTGACGATCGGGTGTGTAATACCCCAGTTCACCGACGTACGCAGTGCCGGCTTGATCGACATGCAGAAACCAATGCTGGCTCTCCGGGTGAACATGGACCTCGGCGGCGATCGGCCCGTTCGCGCCGCCAACGCGCGCGCGCAAGACCAGGTGGTGATCGGCGGAGCGGGAATTGCAGGCGCGCTGCTCCTCAAACGTGAGGTCCCAGGAGGCATAGAGACAGCGAGGGTCGCGGGCCGTGAGGTGCAGGTCAGCACCAAACTGTAACAAGGGAGCCGCGGGGGGCGGCTCGTGCCTGGCCGCCGGCGCAATTTTGACGACCTCGGCAGGCACCGGTTCGTCACCCTCCAGCAGGATGGCGGGAATCTTGCAGGAAAAACTCGGCGGCTGTTCGGCACGTGAACGTTTAGGTTCAACCACCGGCTCCGGCGGGGCAACGGTCTGCCGGGCCGGCACCGTGGGACTCTCAACCGTTTTGACAGGCAGCGGCAGGGCGCGGGATGCCTTCGGCGGGCGGGCGGCGGATAACGATCGCTTGGTCGGTTTCGCTGCGACGGTTTTCTTCCGTTTCGCGGACGCGCCTTTGACCGGCAGGATGACCTCCGGTTCCGGCAGCTTGACGACGGCGGTCTTCTTCGGTTTTGCCGACGCCTTGGATGCTTTTGTCCCTCGGCCTTCAAACTTTATGGTTTCCTCTTCCCCTGGTGTTGAAGATGACGCTTGTTTGACCGGCGGAATTACCTCCGGTTCCGGCAGCTTGACGACGGCGGTCTTCTTCGGTTTTGCCGACGCCTTTCCTTTGGCTAGGGTGGTCGGTTTCGCCGGGGTCTTGGCCGTTTTAGCACTTCCGGCTTTAACCTTGAGCCTCGCCCGCGATTTGCCCGCATCCTCGGCGCTTTCCCTGACTGCAGTTCTCGTGTCTGTCCGCTGGCGGACTGGCCGGGCTGGTTTTGAAGCTGGCGATTTCTTCTTCATACGGAGCCGATGCGGGCGTGGGGGGCGCCGGTGATCGCTGTCGCCGCCAACATTAAGACGCCAGGCACGGCTGTGCAACCGGTAATTCCGCGCCGGTGCCGTCCGGCGTTCCCCGGAGTGATCAGGAGGCGCGCGGCAGCGGCTTCAGGCTGGTGATTTGCCGGGCTGTGCGGG
>JBBQYD010000162.1:0-9964 GCA_038209025.1 Verrucomicrobiota bacterium
CCTCCTGGCCCAGCACCAACCCGCCCATGGCGGGCGATACCACCGTCTCAGGCCGCAGGTGCCGCACCTGCCCCGCCAGAAATCCGCCCAGCTTTTCGACCGCCGGCATGTGCTGCAACGCCAGGGCGCATTGGAAGTACTGCCGGCTGTGCAGTCCGCTGCGCAGCACAAAATGGCCCTCGAGCAAGGCGCCCGTGTCCCGAAAAACCCGCAGAATCTCTGACTGTGTCATGCGCAAATTCTAAGACGGCCGTCCGCCCCGCGCAATCACCGCCTCGGGCGGGGTTTCTTGATTTCTTTTCCGCGCCGCGCGTGTTAACCTGCCAGCCATAATCGATGATCCTGGTGTCCCGCTTTTTCGCGCTGATACGCGCCGTTTTGGTTGCGGTGGTACTTTGGCTTCTGGCCTTCGCGCCTGGTTTCGCGGCTACGATCACCACTCAGACCAGCCAACTCGGCCCCACGCCCAACCTGCTCGCCTACAATTCAGGCCACTTTTACCCCGGGGGAAACACCGCGGCCTGGTGGCGTTACGCCGGAGTCAACGGCGCCCGCATTTTCATCGCACCCTCCACCATCGAACCTGCCGATGACCTCCCGCCAGTCGGGGACGGCGTCGATTCCGAGACGGCTTTCCTGGCCCGCCGAGCCGCCATGCGGACAAACCAGTTCAACCCTGCCTACATCAACTGGCCAGTGTTCACGAACAAGTACGAGACCCAGGATCTGGGGGGGAACAACCATATAAAAGTCAACTTTGCCTGCGCTTCGCTCCGCGGCCTGGGGGTGGAGGTTTGCGCCCAGTTGACCGCCTCCCAGTCGCGCTTCCCGATTTCGGGGACCAATGATTGGCCCAATCTGTGGGAGCTATGGCAGCATTACTATGCGCAGGCATTTTACCTGGGCTCCAGATTCGAGGTGCGCCGCTATCAGATGTTCAACGAGCCCAACCACCCGAACGCCGGCGGTTTGACGCGCACCAATTTCCTTATCCGGCTGCAATTGGCCTCGGATGCGGTGCAGACGGCGCTGGCTGATGTGAACCGGATTTATGGCAAGACCCTGCAACCGCTGATGCTCGCGCCGGTCACCGCCGGCTCGGCGGATGGGTCCTATCCCGGGTGGGGCGAGATCGTGATGACCAATCGGCACCGGGATGTGCTGGGACGTTTCGACCCCTCCTTCAGCCTGGTGCAGGTTTATGACTACCACCAGTATGGTTCCACTCCCGCGGCCTTCGGCGCCGATCTGGCCGATCTGCGGAGCCTCCTGACGCAGGCCACCGCGCCCGAAGCGCCCCCGTGGGTGGCGATCAGCGAATTCAACACCCGCACCGGGGCAACCTACGACACCATTCCCGAGACCCTCGACTATCCCGCGGAATATGCCCGGTTCGCCGCCATTTGCGTGAACCTCGCCGCCAACGGCTGCAACGAGCTTTACGCCTTCAAGTTTGCGCTCACCGACAGCGATAACCCCAACTATGACGTCCAGAAAAATGCCATGCATTACGTGGACAACGCGCACGCGCCATATAACGTGGGCGGGATTAACAAGGCCGGGGAAGTCTGGCGCCTGTTCAATAAGGCCAATCGCGCGGGAAGACAGCGATTGTTTCTCCTGCGTGATTCCGCCGCGGCCGCGCTCGACACCGAGGCCGTCCGCGATCCAGCTTCCAGGACATACTACCTGTTCTCCGTCAATAACACGGCGGGCGCGATCCCGCTTACGGTCAACTTTCAGGCCTGGGGAATTCCCGCCACCAACCAACTCACGCTGGAAGAGGTCAGCGAGCAATGCTCCGGGGGGATCCGCTACCGGGGCCCGGCGGCCAGCGGCGTTTTTTCCCAAGCACAGCCTGCCTATAGCGTCTGGTTGATGGGCATTCCCGCTTCGCCGCAGGACCCGGAAGTGGCGTTGCCCGCCAGTGACGACGCTGAAGCTCGCGATGGAACGTTTGCCTCACAAAACTTTGGCGGGCGGCAAACCATAACGGTGCGCAATGATCCCGCGAGCGCCTCCAACCGGAGTGTCGCGTTGCTGAAGTTCAACCTTCCCGTAACCAACCTCGCCGGCCTGCAATCCGCCGTATTGTCCTTGAACGCGGCGGGCACCGTGAGTGACCCCGTGCAGGCCCATGTGTATGCGCTGGAGTCCACCAATTGGTCCCAAAGCACCCTGTCCTGGGCCAGCGCACCCAATCTCAAAGACCATCAACCGCCCGGGGCGCAGATCGCCCAGGCAATCGTGGAGGGCGTGGGCGCTTCGGCCCAGATCGCCGGGCAACTGGTGGTTACCCAGACGGGTTTCGAGGAAACATTGCTGGATGTAACGCCGCTCATCCAATCGGCCACCAATGGCCAGATCACTTTCCTGATCTCGCAGGACCCCCGCTGGGATGTGACCCTGCCGACCCTCGCCCTGGGAGACATTCAACCCGGCGGCATCATCATCAAATCGCTTGAATCCAGCGTTCTGGACGCGCCCAAACTTCGGTTGGTGTTCGCGGCCCAGGCCGCGCCGCCCAATCGGGGAATCGGGGTTTGGACAAACGCGCCGCTGGTCTGTGAGGCGTTTGTCCGGGGCGGTGCCTACGCCGGCACGGACCCCGATGAAATCGCCACCGGCTATGTCATGGTGAAATCGGGCGATGCGAGCCTTGATTTCTCCCGCAAGGCATACTTCCAGTTCTCCGTGCCTTATCCGAGTTTTGAAGTGGACACCCAGGCCTGGTTCAAAGTGTTGTTTCAGGCCAGTTCGAAACAACTGGTCCAACTGTGGGGCTTGAACCAGGCTTACCCTGGTTTCTCCGCAAACCTCACGTGGAACACCGCCCAGGCCAATGAAACCACCTCCAACTTTCTAAAAACCCAGGGCTCCTTCACCGCCACACCGATTGGCGGCCCCGTATGGGTCCCCGCCTCCGGCACCGAACCGTTCACCTTTGTCATCCCACGTTTGGGAGACTTCCTGCAAGGCACCCACGTGTGCGTGGCCCTGACGGCGCAACCGGACCCCGCCAGCAACGATGCCGGCCTGCGCCTGCTGCGGACCAATGCCACCCTCCAGGTGCTGGCCTACCTGCCTCAACCACCGGAAATCACCGCCACTCATTTCTCGCCGGCAACCGGTCTGACGCTCTCCTTCAGCGCCACTCCAAATCAGGTGTACCTGTTGCAGTCGCGAACGAATGTGGGGCTTGGCCCATGGCACACGATCGCCACCAACCTGGCCGGACCGGACGGGAAATGGACCTATGCCGACACGAGCGTCACCAATTCCCAGATGAAGTTTTACAGAGCTTCCCAGAATTGATACCACTCCCTTGTATATGAGACAAATGCAGCTTCTGAACCGGCCCTTTGCGGAGTCACTCCCTTGGTGCGCGCTGTTGCTGGCGCTCGTGTTGAGCGTCGGTTGCCGCACTCCCGTCCCCAACACCCTGGCCACCCACGACTCCTCCCGCTGGGAAAAGAGCATGGCGGCTTTCGAAGCCTCGGACCGCACGAACCCGCCGCCGAAAGGGTGCATTCTCTTCGTTGGCAGTTCCAGCGTGAAACTCTGGCACAGCCTGGCCGAAGACTTCCCGGATTTGCCGGTGATCAACCGCGGGTTTGGCGGCTCACAACTTGCCGATTCGGTCAATTTCGCTGAGCGCATCATCATTCCCTATCGGCCCCGGCAGGTGGTGATCTATGCCGGCAGCAATGATATCAACTCCGGGAAAGACCCGGCGCTCGTGTTTGGCGACCTCGTGGCCCTGGTGAAGAAAATCCAGCACGCTCTGCCGGATACGCAGGTCGCCGTCATTTCGGTCGCGCCGACTCACGCCCGTTGGAAACAGATCGACAAGGTGCAGGAATTCAATCGCCTGGCCGGGGAATACTGCAAACGCCATGGCCTGACGTTCATCAACGTTTATCCCTTGATGCTCGGCGCCGACGGCAAGCCCCGGAATGATATTTTCGTCAAAGACGGCCTGCACCTGAACGCCAACGGTTACGCGATCTGGCGGGCGGCAGTGGGGCCTTGCCTCCGCCGCAATTGAGCGCTGAGTCGGGCCGGTTTTGAAACGCCGCGTTGGATCCTTTCAGGACCTGGCGAGTTGCCGCCTCCACGCGCCGATACCACCCATGGCTGGGTTCAGGGGACGGAATACGCCCAAACCCAGTCAAACTTGTGCAGACTGGGAAAATCATGCAAACGCCCCTCCGAAGCTCTTTCCCGAGGGGAGGGCTTGCCGCCATCGTCAATTCCGTTGGAACCTACCGAGTAGAGAATGAATTGACCCTCGGCTGTCCGCCGGTATTTTAGCGGTTCACCAGAATTAAGGTCCGTCGGCAGCTTGCCCACGTAACGAGGTGAAAGCGCCGCGAGCGTTTCCGGAAACGTGCCGTTATCCAGGCGATAGCGCTCGAGCGCGCAAGCGAGCGCGGCCTGGTTCAGAACCGTCTGACCGAACCGGGCGCCCCCCGCCGCGTCCTCCGCCATCTCGACCACCTTGGGGGTGATGAAAACGGGAAAGAACGGGTCTGATGAGGTGAATAGCAGGCGGGCCGCGCGCCTGTCACGCGCGGGTTGCGAGCGGTTCTCAAGGGCCGTTTCAGTCCGTTGAAATTGGAACCTGCGGATGGAGGCTTGGTCTTGAAGCGACCATCCCACTGGATAAATCCAGCGGACGAATCTCAAGGCCCGGTGGTCAAGTTCGTCCATGTCGAGGTCCATCGACACTGGAGACTTCCTGCTGGGGATCAAGCTCTCCACAAACGCGGACATGAAAAGCGCATCCATGCGCACCTGAGCCGGGTAATCCGCGATAACATTCAAGGCCTCCAGCCGTTTCTGCAGGTCCGTGAGCTGCGGCGCGGTCCAGGCACGTCCCTTCAATCCCTCCCACACCGGCTGGATGGCCGCCAGCGTCAGGCGCACGCGCATGCCGCTGGATCCCGCCCAGAGTTGCTGCCGCGAATACTCGACCACGCGGAGCGCCAGTTGCGCGTCGGCCAGCGCGGCGCCCGGGTCCGGGAGGCTCAACTCCGCCGCGGCCCGACGTGCCAGCAGGTTGACTACGTCACGCAGGGCGATCACGTGCCAGGGCACCGCCATCATTTGACGCTCATAGGGAACGGTGAATTGGCAGTCAGGCCGCGCGCTGAATTCGCGCAACTGGTCCAGGTTGGTGGCGTATTTGCCGAGCACCGCGAGGACGGCCGTGGCCGCTTGTGCCTCCCCGGCAAACGCGGGCAGCTTTTTGCCGGCGTAATACTCCGCCTGGGCATGCAGATCCGTTTTCGCCTGTTCCAGCCATCCCCAGGTGGTCGCCCGCCATCCTTCGTAAGGCACGCCGGGGCGCTCGATAATCACGAGTTGGTCTTCGGCTTCATCGTAACGGAAATGTGGATTGTCCCACTTCCGCTCGAACAGGGGGGCAAAAATGGTGGCTTTGGCAACGTTCCGCTGATCAGGGACGGGTGGCGGAATGAGGGCATCAAAGGTCAAAGGCTCGCCGCGCAGGGTGGCTTCGTCAACCACGGCCGCCCAGGCCCGCTGGCCACGCCAAAGCTCGAAGTTGTAGAAGAGCGCGATGGTCGAAATAGCGAACAGCGCCGCCCAACCACACAGCCGGCAGGCCTCGCGGCTGCCGAGCCAGCGCCAGCCGCGCCGAACTGCGCCGAGGATCAGTCGCACCAGTGCATCGCCGAGGATCAAGACCAGCAGACCGGCAAAGAACGCCGGCCAACCGTGGATGGCCCCGGTCCGATGCAACCACGTGACGTGGCAACCAGCCGTCCACACCAGCAGCACCAGCACGCCAAGGCCAGGCCAAAGCAGCCTTCGCTGAAATCGATTCGGTAGAGGGTCTGTGCTCATGTGGTTTTCAGGTTTGTGGACCAGGGTGAAATCGGACACTGACTGCGCGGCGACCGGCCATCCGGCCGCTGCGGCTGGCGGGGAACGGGTTTGCCCGCCCCGGCCCAAAATGGCGACTCGCGCGGCTCCACCTTCAAAACCAGCACCGCCTCGCGCAAGGATGGCGTGGCCACGGCGACTGAGGCCGGGCGGGGCGCATCCGGCCCGGAGAAACGGAAGAACAGCGCCAAAGCCCATATCGCCACCAGGCTGCCCCAAGCCGCCTGCGGGCCCGAAAACCAGGCGGGAAGGCCGGCGGACTCGAGCTGCCCACCCGCAGGCACGGATTCGCGCACCGCCCCCGCCCAGCGCCCGCGCAGCGACGCGGACGGCTCGACCCGCGGCAGGGTTTCACCCAGGCGGTTGAGTTCGCCCGACAGCGCCACCAACTCCGCCAGCCTCGCCCGGCAGCCAGGACACCCGTCAAGGTGCGCCCGCAGCTCAGTCTGCTCCGCCTCCGCCGGCCCACCAGCGGCCAGCAGGCTGAGAGCCTCCGAGTGACGCCGGCATTTATTCCAAAACCAAGTCATGTTCATGTATCCTCCGGGGGGTCTGAAAGGTTCACCAGGGCCGGCATCCGCCGCAATTTATCCAGCGCATAGTGCAGCCGGGATTTTACCGTGCCGAGAGAGAGCCCGAGCGCGGTGGCGATTTCGGCCAGCGATGCCTCTTCGTAGAACCGCAACAGCACCACCTGCTGATGCATCGGCGGCAGCGAGTCAATCGCCGCCCGCAGGCGGGCCGTTTGTTCCTGCCGCACCAGGTTATCCGCGGGCAAGGGCTGGGAATCAGGCAGCCGCTCCAGGCCCGATTGTCCGGCGTCCCGCTCGCCACGGGGCAGGTCCGCCAAAGTCAGGGGGCGCGAGCGCGCTCGCCGCACCGCCTTCTGGAAACGGTGAATGAGGATGGCGTACAGCCAGGTGGAAAACCGGCACGTGCCATCGAAGCGGCGCAGGCTCTTCCAGGCTTCGATGAGCGTTTCCGCAGTGAGGTCCTCGGCGGCCGTCGGATCATGACAAAGCGCGAGGGCCTGGCGGAACACCCGCGCCTCGCAGGCCGCCGCCAGTTCGCAGTACGCGTCTGGATCTCCAGCCCGGGCCCGGGCCAGCAGGGCCACTGACTCTGACTGCTGTGGTCGCTCTTCCGTGATGATCACCCTCTTATCAATTCCCCGGACCGCGGGAAAGGTTCAAACAAAGTCAACAGCCAGCCCCCCCGCGGAGCACCGCCCGACTCGGGCAGGCAGGCTCGACGGCCAAGGGTTCCTCTCAGAGCGGGTTTTAGGTCTCCCGGCACCTCAAGCGTGGACCCCAAACAGGGCTCAGACGCCCGGCAGACTGCCCCGGCTCAGGCGGGCGCGCCAGCGCCGGGCAAAGGGCTCGGCCACCGCCAGCCCCACGCGCCGTCCATTCGCCAGTTCCAACACGAAACCCTTCTTCGACCACAGCCACCTCCCGTTGAACCAGCGCACCTCACTGACGGCGACGATCCCCTTCAGCACCACGGTGACAGGCGAACCGACAATGGGGATCAGTTCCAACCGGTCATCATGCAGCACCGCCAAGCCCGGGTACTGGAACGGCCGCCAATACATCAGGCACTCGGCAACCTCGCCGGTGGGCCGCGGGATCGCGGCTTTGAGCCGCTGGATGCGGTGGAACACCCAGGCATAAGTGACGGCGAATCCGACTCCCACCAACTCGGATGCGAAAAGCCATAAGGCCTTTGATCCCCAGTGCGGCATCAGGATCAAAACCAGAATGCCCGCCACCACCCCCGGCACAGCCAGGAAGAGCCACAGGTACTCCATGTCCCAGAGCCAAAGGTCGCGCCAGCGTTTGACGAAGACTGGGACGGCGGCTGTCCCCTCCCCCGGCCCAGGAGCCTTGGTGGCCACGATCGTTTCCACATCGGACTTCACGTCGCTCGCGTGTTGGTAACGGCGGGCCGGTTCCTTCTCCAGTGCGTGCAAGACCACTTCATCCAACCGCACGTCCACCTGGACTTTTCGCGAGGGCGGCTGGAACCTGCCCAGCGGCAGTTCCCCGGTCAGCATTTCGTAGAAGACCACGCCCAACGAATAAATATCGGCGCGATGATCCACCGACTGCGGTTTTTCAGCCTGCTCGGGTGCCATGTAGTGCGGCGTGCCGAGGGCTTGATCTTGCGTGAGCGTTCCCTCACCCGGGCTGGCGGATACCTCTGCCGCTCCGTGCGGCGAGCGGGGTTGCCCGGGTCCACCGATGAGCCGGGCGATTCCGAAGTCAGCGATCTTCACCCGGCCCTGTTTGTCCAACAGCACATTCTCCGGTTTGATGTCGCGATGGACGACGCCCTTTTCATGGGCGAACTGGAGAGCCTCACAAATCGGCGGCACGATGGACAGCGCCGCCGCCGGTTTCATTGGCCCTTCGCGCATCAACTGCCGCAGCGTCATGCCGTCCACAAACTCCATGAGCAGAAAATAAAACCCGCCCGCCTGCCCGAAATCATGAATCGTGACGATGTTCGGATGATTCAACGCCGCGAGCGCCTGGGCTTCCCGCGCAAATCGTTCCGCAAACCGGGTGTCGCTCACGCGTTCCGGCGCGAGGAGTTTGAGGGCCACAAAACGGTTTAACGTTTTCTGCCGCGCCTTATAGACCACTCCCATGCCGCCCCGCCCGAGGCATTCAAGGATTTCCAATTGCGGAAAATGCGGCGCAATCTGCGCCGGCGGCAGCGGCGGCTCCGCGGCTGGAACGCCCTCGGTGAAAACGGTTTCCGTTTTCAGATTCAATGCCATGAGGCAATGGGGACACAGCCCGGCGGGCGCGCTGCCCGGCAGGGCCGCACCGCATTGCGGACATCTTGGCGAAGTTTCGTTGTCCATGCCCGTTACTTGCCGGTTGACGGAGGTTTGTTACACGGCGGATTCATTTTGTTGGCGCGCAAGCGCGGCGGCCAGATGGCGCAATTCGCCATCCACATCCGCGCCGTCCGCCAGGGTCTGCGAAATCTCCTCGCGATAGATTTCCCGAAAGCGCTTCCGCAGCCGATGCACCGCCACCCGTGCGGCACCTTCGCTGGCGCCCAGCCGTTTCGCCACCACGGCGTAGTCGATCGCTCCGCGCACGGCCATGAGACAGCTCTTGAGCGCTTCAAAATCACCGGGTTTGCCCGCCGCGGCAAACTCCTCGCGCAACCGGCTCACCGTCAAATCCAGCAGCGTGATCGCCCATTGTCGGTCAAACGCTTCCTCCGGCGTGAGGGCCTGGCTATCCGCGGCGTACCGGCTTTCGGCGAAGGCCGTGTCGAATTGCGCGTGTGTCTGTCCGCCACCACGGCAGCCGGCCAGTGCCCGCCGCCATTCCTTGCTCATAAACCGCTTCAACGCCACGATCAGGAACGTGCGCAGTTTGCCTTTGTCACGGTCGGCGGAATCGAGCCACCGTTTTTCGAGCAGATGCCAAAAGAATTCTTGCGTGAGGTCCTGCGCGTCGTGGGGCGGGTGCCCGCACCGGCGCACGCAGGCGTAAAGGGGATACCAGTAGGCACGGCAGATGGCTTCGAGCGCCTCCGCCGATTCGGGAGACTCCCGGCGTCTGGACGCCAGCACCACGGACCACCGCGTGTTTGGAAAACTCCGCGGTGCTTCGCTGGATCCCACCCGCCTGCTCATGCGCAACATTCTACCCACATGGATTACCGGAAACGAGCCTGTTGTTACCTGCCACTCCGACCACGCCCAGTCCTGACCGCGGCCATCGGGCGTTTCACGCCGCATTCTCCCACCCAACGCCATTTCTGTTCCAGCTTGATTCTTTTCTTGGCGCCTTTGTTGTTCAATCCCCTTCTCGCTTCTCCCCGGGGGGTGCTCGACCGCACCAAACTATAAGTTACTGGCGGTGGCCACAGCGCGACCAGGCCGGCAACACCATCGACTTCTTCATGCAAGTGCTGGGAATGTCCTTTCACCACGCCATGCGCGAACTCATCGGCGGCTGACAACCGCCGACCGCTTTCAAACCGGCCACTGGCGTCGTAGTCTTGCGACGCCAGTGTTGACGCCTCG
>JBBQYD010000163.1:0-9960 GCA_038209025.1 Verrucomicrobiota bacterium
GGTCATCGGCGACGACCGGTGGAACGACATCGAGGTCAGTGCCGAGGCGAGCTTCGAGTCACTGCCCGACGACGCGAAGGAGCGCAACGAACGCTTCGTCGGCGTGCTGGCGCGCTGGTATCCGGGTGCCACATGGATTCACTTCACTACGCCCCATCCGGCCGGCTACCAGTTCCGGGTCTTTGCGGATGGCCGATGGGAGTTGACCACCGCGCACACGGTTCTCGCCCAAGGCCAGACCACCGCGCCGGGCACTGGCTGGCACAAACTGGCGCTGCGCTGTGTTGGAGACCGGATCAGGGCCACGCTGGATGGTAAACAACTGGCCGACCTGTGCGATTCTACTTACGTCCGTGGCTTGGTGGGCATCACGAGCGGTTTTCACCCCGCCTGTTTCGACACCCTCACCATCAGGGATTCACGCGCGAAATGAAGTTTCAGCAGACGTTGGTCGCGCGTCTTTGTGTTATTGGGTGCGGCGCATCAATGCCGCTGGGATGGTCCCGTTCTGGCTGACCTCTGCTGGCGCGCCGAGGCTTTGTCATTACGTTAATGCGTTCGGGCTTGGCGTGGGATTCAGCGGTGACGACGATGCGACGCTGAACACAGCCGGCGTTTACTTCGACAACCTGAGTTACAGCCTCGTGCCTCCGCGGATTGTCGCGCCTCCCGCCGGTCGCACCAATAACGCGGGCACCACCGCTACCTTTGCCGTGAGCGCCACCGGCGTATCCCTGAACTATCAATGGCGGAAGGGAACGCAGCCGTTGGCCAACGGCGGCAACATCTCCGGCGCGACCACTCCGATCCTCACCCTGACCAACGTCAGCGAGGCGGAGGCGGGCAGGTATGGCGTGGACATCAGCAACGTCTCCGGAACCGCGGTGAGTCCGGCAGCGATCTCTTTTATCGTCTGAAATGGCCGCGATGACCGATCGTGAGACAGAGCAACGCGCGGTGCCGCCATGGAGGGTTCGCTGGCGGCGAGACGGGGGGCAGCATTTATGCGTATGTTTTTTGGCAGTCTGCGCATTCCCAAAGCAACAATCCTTTTCTAACATGCGACCATGATAAAGCCAACGCCCCGCTGTTTGCTGGTTGCAGCCTGCCTGGCACTGATCGCCCCGGCCGCTTTCGCTCAATTGCCAAGTTATACGGGCGGCGCGTATGGCAACGCGGCGTTTGCTCACGACGGCAGATATCGGTGGGCGGTGGGTGTCCAGAATGTCCAGGTGGCGCGTTCGACCCCGGACAACCCCGTCGCGAACGATGGCAACACCACCGTATTTCGTCACCACCCGATGATTACCTATTGGGGCGGTCGCTTCTGGGTGATGAATAATGGACAGGGGAATCATCTCTCCTGGTCGGATGATGGCCTGAGCTGGAGCCCGACCAACCGCGTCAAGTTCTCCGACACGGGATCGCATTTCCGAATGGCTTTCTACGTGGCCGCCAATGGGCGACTGATCGGCGTCAACTATTGGGGCGACTGCAATGGCTGTGCCGGCGTGCATCAGGTCCGGGAAATTTACGGCCCGAATTCCTTGGGGCCGATCTACAACATCAAGACCAACGTCAGCGGTCCCGGCCCGGGCGCAGGCTTGCCCTACTACACGACTTCGGCGGACTCCGGTTTCAAGGCTGCCTGTGATGGATTGCGGAACGACCGGCTTTTCCGCCAGCAGTGGCAGGAAGAGGATAAGGACCCGGACTTCTACACCATCAACAATTTCGGCGGCAACACCGATTGCCGGGCCTTCAATTGGTATCGCCGGCCGGACAACCGGATCGTGGGCCTGTGGAAAGACAACTACATGGCGGTGAGCACAGGCACCGACTGGGACCCCGGCCAGGTGCCCAGCCCATTGGTGCGGAGTTCGTTTCGATGGCATACCGGCGCCAAGATTTGGGGCCAGCGGACCGAGGATGGCAGGTATGCCATGGTGGGCTGCGCCAACAACGCCGATGCCAAGAAGCGCTGGCCGCTGGCGGTGACGACCTCCAGCGATGGCGAGACATTTAACACAGCGTACCTCGCCGTTGCGGGCGACATCCCCCAAGAACGGTATGAGACGGATAGCGTTTACGATGATAAGAACGCCGGTCCGCAGTATGTCCGCGGAATCTCGCCGGGCAACGGCGACCCCGCGGGCGCCGAGATGTGGCTGACTTACAGCATGAACAAGGAGGACATCTGGGTGGCGCGGGTGCCGACCCCCATTACGGGGACGGTGACCAACGACGTTTACGACGATTTCCAGGGGCTCGCCCCGGGAAGTTACGTGCCGGGCTGGAATACTTACAGCGCCCAGTGGGCCCCGGTGCTGCTTGCCCAAGAGCAGAACAACCGCTTCATCAGGCTCAAGGATGAAGACAATTACGATTACGCCAGCGTGACGCGGGTCTTCCCGAAGAACAACAATGGGCGATTGGTCTTTCAGGTTAAGGCCCAGGATTCCGGTGCGCCGACGCCGCTAGAGATTGATGCGGTTTCACCCGCCGGCGACCGCGCCGTTTGCCTTGCGTTGATTCCCGCCACTGGCCGGATCATCGCCTGGAATGGCACCACGAATCAAGATGTCGGCACTTTCCCGATCCGCGGTTGGGTTAGCTTTGAGATTGTCCTCAAAGGGTCGGGGGTCAAGCAATACGATCTCATCGTGGACGGCGTGAAAGTGCTGGCCAATGCGGGCTTCAAGGAAACCGCCGACTCGGACGTCGAGCGCATCACTTTCCGCACCGGCGCGTTTCGGTTGCGTGATTTCACCCGGCGCCCCGAGGACCCCGGCGAGCCGGGGCAGGCACTCACCAACCGTTTGGCGAATGCCGATATCAAGGCCGCATTGAGCCGCTATGACATTGATAATGTCGCGCTCGTGACAAACAGTGTGGTGATCTTTTCACCGGCGATTGTCTCGCAGCCGGCTAGCCGCACCAATAACGTGGGCACGGAAGCGGTCTTCACCGTGAACGCCACCGGATATGGGCTGACCTACCAGTGGCGCAAGGGCACGCAGAATCTCGTTGACGGCGGCAACGTGTCTGGCACGACGGCCGCGACGCTGCGACTGGCCGGCGTTAGCCAGACGGAAGCGGGCGGTTATAGCGTGGTGGTCAGCAACGCGGTCGGGCCGACGACGACGAGCACGACCGCCACCTTGACCGTGATTGATTTGCCCTCGGTGCCGGGTGGATTGACGGTTTCAGTCTCGAATTCGCTGGTGCGGTTGACGTGGAGTGCCGTGCCGGGTGCCACCGGTTACAACGTGCAACGCAGCACGTCCAGCGGCGGTCCCTACACGATGGTGGGAACGACCGCTGTTGCCAGCTACAACGACGCGGCGGTCATCAATGGACTCCACTACTTCTATGTGGCGACCGCAGTCAACAGCGCGGGTAGCAGTCTGCCCTCGGCACCGGTCTCGGCCATCCCTCCGATGGAAGACTTTCGCACCAACCCGGCAGCCCGCGGCTGGACGGCCATCAACAGCCCCACGACCGGCGGGAACAACTTTGGCTGGTCCAGCGGCACTACCAACGTGCTGGGCGCCGGCAACGAGGGCGAAATGGGCGGAATCTTTGCCCGCTCCCTGACCATTCGCTACTACGCTCAAACCAATCTGGGCGGCGTCTTGAGTCGCTCCAACACCTTCTCGTTCTCCGGCAGCCTGCGCCTGGCGAACCAGGATTTCAACGGATCTCTTTTCCTGGGCTTCATTGACAAGAACGACACGAGCAATCCGATTCCGATGTATGGCATCGAGTTCAATGAGCCCAACACCGGCGGCGTATTAGGCCCGTTTCGGGCCCAACCCAAGATTCGCAAGGCCAACGGCTCTTCGGTGGTGTCCGCCAACATTAGTGTCGCCCAGAACTCGACCTTCAGTTTTTCCGTCACGTGGACCGGAAACCCGAATGGTTCCGGCACGCTGAGCGGCAATGTCGCCGGCACGCCGTTCAGCATTTCAGACGGCTCGTTGTCCGAATTCCTTAATGCTTTCGGCGTCGGTGTGGGATTCAGCGGTGACGACGATCCGAATCAGAATACCGCCGGGGTTTACTTCGACAACCTGAGTTACAGCCTCGTGCCTCCGCGGATTGTCGCGCCTCCCGCCGGTCGCACGAATAACGCGGGCACCACCGCTACCTTTGCCGTGACCGCCACCGGCGGATCCCTGAACTATCAATGGCGGAAGGGAACGCAGCTGTTGGCCAACGGCGGCAACATCTCCGGCGCGACCACTTCTAACCTCACCCTGACCAACGTCAGCCAGGCGGACGCGGGCAGCTATGGCGTGGACGTCAGCAACGTCTCCGGAACCGCGGGGAGTCCGGCGGCGGTCTTGACCATAATTGATCCGCCGCCGCTGCCGCCCACGCTCTGGTTCGAAGCGGTGCCAGCCGGCTACCTCACGTTTCACTGGAGCGGCAGCGGTTTTGTGCTTCAGCAAAACACCAACTTGATGAATCCGGGCGGCTGGGGCAATGCGCCGACCGGCACAAACATGCCGGCAGTCGTGCCGATTGGCGGCAGCAATCTTTTTTATCGTCTGAAATGGCCGCAATGACCGATCAGGCGGGGTGGCGCACGGTGCTGCCATGGACGGACCGCGGGCGACCAAGCATGAACGAATCCAGCAGCACATCGCGACGACGATTTGGCGAGCGAAATGAAATGCCCGAGTTGCTGAAGTCAAGGACAGCAAAATAAGTCAATCGCCTGCGGATGAGAGCGCAAAGAGTTCCATCAAGACGGGTTGACATGCAGGTTCACCTGGCTGCGAAGCTGGATCGCACCCGTCAACCACTCACCCTTCGGAATGACAACGCGCCCCCCGCCGGCCTCTTGACACGCAGCCATGGCTTGGCGGATGGCCTCCGTGCAATCGTGTCCGTCGGGTTTGGCACCAAAATCCGTAATGGGAAAGTCGCGTGGAGGAAACGACGGAGGGACAATCCGGGCCAGAATCTTTCCCACCCGATCCCAATCTGATGCCGCGCGGACGGCCGGGAAAGTGCCGGCGAAGAACAGCGCGGCCAGCAGCAGGCTAATCCCAGTTCGCGGCAGCCCAAAACGGATGAACGAGACAAGACACAGGATGATGTTCGTCACAGACACCCGATCCTAATTCGAGTGTGGACAAGAGGCAAGCACTCCGGGCGTCGTCACGAACGCGGTCCGGCCTGAATGCCCCCGCAGTTTTTCGCATGGATTTTGAGGGTTTTCGTATGGGGCGAACGTGGGCGTGGGTGCAGGCTATCAGGCGTAATCTGGTAATCTAAATAAACGCAACCGGCATAAACACAAACATGAAAGCCAATCAAAACCTACTCAAGAGTGGCCTCCTCAGTTTCTTGCTGTTGGCGCTAGCGGGCTCAGCCTCAGCCGCCAGCGTCACTGAGAACTTCAGCACCGACCCGGCGTTGCGCGGATGGACCGGCAACAACAACAACAGTGACTTTTTCAGCTTCGGCTGGTCGTTCACGGACAATGCGCTAGGCCCGGCAAATAAAGGTGAGATTGGCGGGATCATCTGCCGGAATAGCGGCCGCAGTAACTGGTATGCGGACACGACCTTGGGCGGCTTGTTTAGCCGCACCAATACGTTCTCGTTTTCTGGCACCATGTTTTTGAACAACATGGACGCGAACGGCAACTGGTTCATCGGCTACTTCGACACGAACAGTTCAAGTCAAAACCTGATCGGCATACGAATTACCAACCCGAACACTGCCAGCGCGGGCAAGTTCCGGGTAAAAGCGCAATGTAATAGCTCGGCGGCCGCCAACGTGGCGGCTCCCGCTACAGACATCTTACTCGCCGTGAATACCCCGCTCGCTTTCTCCCTGACGTGGACCGGCAACCCTGATGGTTCCGGCACTTTAATTGGAACCATTGCCGGCACTTCTGTCACCCTTAGTGACACACGAGCGCTTGCTGCTGAATCATTCAACGCCTTCGGCGTTGGGATTTTGACCGTCAATAACCCTAACCGTGCCAATAACACTGGTTTCTGTTACTTTGACAGCCTTTCCTATGGCGTCGTCGCTCTCGGCCAGGCCGACATCATCTGGACCGGCACCGCCGCCGACAATGATTTCTGGAATCCGACCAATTGGGCGGGCGGCGTCGGGCCGGTGACCGGTGGCGGGCAGACGCTGGCCAACGTAATCATGAACAACGCGGCGGGTGTGACCGGGGCGGGACAGTCGTTGATCCTGGGCCCTGAAGCTTCCCTCAAGCTGACAAACAGCACCCTCAACTTCACGGATGCGACGTCCGGGATTTCGGGCGTTGCGGGCGGGTTTGCGATGAACCCCTGCGTGCTCGCCAACTCGACGGTCACGGTGCAGGCCGTGTCAGTTGGAATGGACGTTTCATTGGTCAATGGCAGCAAGCTCATTCTGAAAGACTCGAGCCGACCGATCAACAGCATTGTCGAGACAACCGTCGTCAGGCTGGAAGTCGGGTCCAGCGTCACCTTTACCAATGGTTGCACCGATCCAGATGGGGTTGGAACTCCAACCCCGCCGGCACGCTCCGTGGGCTTGAGTGTTTTTCACGCCCTGACCAGCGAAAGCTACAGTGCCAACAAACTCAATTCACCGAGGGCCAATCTTTCAGTCACCGGTTCGGACTTCACGCCATTTGGCCCTCTGGGCGGTGGCGATGGGACGAGCCAGGGCGACTTCACGATCACTGCCTTGTCGGCACCTGTTCTCACGGTGGCCGCCACGGAAACGTGGGACGGTTATAGTAATCCTCGCGCTGCCGAAGGCGTGACGCTTTCCGGCTCGGGTACGTCGGTGGACCCCGCCATCTACACCATCACCAACGGGCTGCGTATCACTTCGACAGGTAAAATCAATCTCCATAGCGCAAGAGATAAAACCGTCATACTCGTAATCCAGGGCGGCGACCTGCAAATGGAAGCGGGTGCTGTCCTGAACACCGAGCGCTTTGCATTCCGAACTGGCATCCAGTACTGCACTCTGGACCTGAGCGGGACAAACAACATCACAGGCGCCGGCACCATCGGTCAACGCAATCGTTTTGACTCAACTCCCCGGGATTTGACGATTGCAAACGTCAAGAATGTCAGCCTCGACAGGATTTTCATGCAAGTAACTAGCGCAGCTACCCCCATTGGCCTAAAACGCAAGATCGCCATCACCGCCAGCGGCGCGGTCTTCATTACCGGCACTGTGGACAACAGCGACCGGGACGGCGGCGGCGACGGTTCTGATAACATTACCATCCAGGCCAATTCCATTAACGTGTACGACATTGATGCCCGCGGCTTTCGGAGCGGCGTAGGTAATCTCGCCTATAACGGCAACGTCACCCTGCAAGCCTTGTCGCCCGTGGGCGCTTATTCCACGACTGACGCCGTGAACAATGCTGCTACCAACAAGCTGACCGTCCGAGGTTCAATCCTGACGATGGCGGACGGCACTGATCCCCTCGAAGGCAATGTGACTCTGCAATCCGTGGTCCTGCAATTGGTCTTCGGCACCATCAACATGCCTCCCCTGGCAGGCAAAACCTTGCAGGTCGGGAAGGTGCGGGACGGCGCTTATGCCACCAACCTTTTCATGGATGTCTCCAATACCGGTCAACCGGTTTCGTATGACGTGGATTGGGCTGGCACCTATACGCCGTCGGCGGGCAGTCCGCCCGAGTTTTTGCTCGACGCGAATATCGCGCCCGGTGCCTCGGTTGGTGTGGTCTATGCCCAGACGCTGGTCGGCACCGCGACCGATGCGGATTCTGACCCGCTGACTTTCGCCAAGGGCCCCGGACCGGGCTGGCTGACCGTGGCCGCTAACGGCGCGTTGTCCGGCACGCCAGCCGCGGGCGACTTAGGGACGAATTCCTGGGGGATTTCGGTCACGGATGGCACCCGGTTCGATGTGGCGACACTGACAATCGTTGTCACCCCTGCCAGCCCCACGCTCTTGCTTGACTCATCGCTACCAGGGCAAATCAAGCTCACATGGACCGGGAGCGACTTTGTGCTGCAACAAAACGCGGACTTGAGCAACCCGGGCGGCTGGGTCAATGCGCCGACTGGCACAAACATGCCGGCCATTCTGACGCTCGGCAGCGGCAATGTCTTCTATCGTTTGAAGTGGCCGCAATGACCGATCGTGAGGAGCAGTGCAGGGGTGGAGTCACGTCCGGGTCGCAATAAGCCGCCAGGCGGGGTGGCAGCACCGGCAGGCGCAGGAGCCCGGAGGTTTTTTGTATGTATTGTGGAGATTTGTGTATCCCCAAGCCAATGAGCTATGGCTAGACTTTACCAATAATGATCAAGTTTTCCCTGTCGCTTGTCTCATGCCTGCTCCTGATGGCCCCGGCCGCTCTTGCTCAGTTACCCAGCTATACCGGTGCTGCCTATGGCAACGCGGCTGTGGCGCATGACAGCCGATTGCGCTGGGCCGTGGGGGTGCAGAATGTCCAGGTGGTCCGCTCCGCCCCGGAAAACCCCACCGCGACCGATGGCAGCCCAACTTTCTTTCGTCACCACGTTGACATGGTCTATTGGAATGGCCGTTTCTGGTCCATGCATCACGGCGCCAGCAAGCAGCTCAATTGGTCCACCAACGGTTTGGACTGGAGTCCGTCCGACTCTTCTTCCCCGCTCATGCCTGGGGGGCCTCCCCGGATGTGCTTCTATGTCGCCTCCAATAACCGCCTGCTTGGCTCGGGCTGGTCCGGAGATAACCACCATGGGGGCGCGCGGTTGGTTCGGGAGATCTACGGGCCGAATTCCTATGGCACCGTCTATAACATCAATACCAATTACACCGGTCCAGACCCCCACAACAACTGGCCCTACTACACGACCTCGTCGGACAGCGGATTCAAAGCCGCCTGCGAGGGGCTGCGCAACGACCCCCTTTACCGCCAGCAGTGGCAGGAAGAGGATGAGGAGGACCCGAGTTTCTACACCGTCAACTCAAATACGATTCCTGGCGTCACCGAATGGAAGGCCTTCAACTGGTATCGCCGGCCCGACAACCGGATCGTGGGCGCCTGGAAAGGCGCCTCTGGCTCCAAGAGCATCTACCTGGCTGTAAGCACGGGCACAAATTGGACTCCCGGCAACGTGCCAACCCCGGTGCTGCAGAGCACTTTCAGGTTCAAGAATAACGCCAAGACCTGGGGCGCGCGGACCGAGGACGGTCGCTATGCGATGGTCGGTTGCGTTGACCTGACCCGGCGCTGGCCGCTGGCGGTGACCACCTCGGCGGATGGCTGGACGTTTGACACGCCTTACCTGGTGATCGCCGGCGACATGCCGATGCAGCGGTATGAGGAATCACTTGCCGCTTACGGGGACTCCAAGAACACCGGGGAGCAATATGTGCGCGGCCTGACCCCGGGCAACGGCGACCCGCCGGGCACCGACCTGTGGCTGACTTACAGCATGAACAAGGAGGACATCTGGGTCGCCAGTGTCCCCACCCCTATTGTCGGGCAGGTAACGAACGACGTTCACGATGATTTTCAGAGCCACGCGCTCGGCCGCCGCGTCACCAGCTGGAACATCTACAGCCCCCAGTGGGCGCCGGTGGCGATTGCCGCGGAGGGGACGAACCGCTTTGTGCGGCTGGAGGATCGTGACCCGTGCGATTATGCCAGCGTCACGCGGGTGTTTCCCCAGAGCCGCTTGGCGCGGCTGGCGTTTCAGGTGCGGACGCACCAGACCAATACGACGAGCGTGCCCCTGGAAATTGACGTGGTGTCGGGCAACGGCACCCGCGCGGTGGCGCTCGCGCTCAATCCGACCAACAGCCAGATCACGGCCTGGAATGGCGCCACGCGGCAGAACTTCCGGGCCTACTCGACCAACGCTTGGATCAGCATCGAACTGAGCGTGGATGCCAGATGGAACTTTACCTTAAATGGCTGAAGCTCCACGAACGGACGGCGGGTGAAAAGGGGCCACT
>JBBQYD010000164.1:0-9950 GCA_038209025.1 Verrucomicrobiota bacterium
CGGCAATTCCGCATTGTCGAGATCGTGATCGTAGTCGTCGGTAAGATGGGTCAACACCGTCCGCTGTCCCCCAATTCGTCGGGCCGCCGCCAGGGCTTCATCAAGGCACATGTGCGTCGGGTGAAGATCCCGGCGGAGCGCGTCGAGAATTACGATGTGAGCCCCCTTCGCCGCAGCAATTGCCTCGTCCGTCACTTCCTTGCAGTCGCTAAAGTACGCCGCAAGGCGTTCCTTCCCGCAACAAAAAACAAACCCAGTCGTCGTGATTCGGCCGTGCGGCAGATCGAACGGGCGGACGGTCAACTCCCCCAAAAGAAAGTCTCCGTCGATGATCCGTGGATCCGGCGCGAAATATCCGCGGGAAATTTCGCGCCCGTCAAACGCATAGTCGAACACTCGCTTCAGATCCGCCATGGCCGGCTCACCCGCGTACACCGGCAACGGTTCCCCATTCCGAAGACTCGAAAAACGCCGGCAATCATCCATCCCCATGACGTGATCCGCGTGGGAGTGGCTGATGAGCACGGCGTCCAGCCACCTAATATTTTCACGGAGGCACTGGATTCGAAACTCGGGCGTCGTATCCACCACAAAGGCGACTTGGTCGGTTTCTATATGGATCGAAGGGCGGGTGCGATGATTCTTGGGATTTGCCAGAAATTCCGGAGGGTATTCCTTCCCGATCACCGGCACTCCCTGCGAGGTGCCGGAGCCGAGAAACGTGAGTTCAAAAAACATCGCCGTGGTTATGCCCGCGCAGGCAGACGATGTCAAAGTCACGGTCGAAAGGGCGCGCGATTTGTGAAGTGAAGAGAACCGGCGGACAACCCAGTTGGCCGACGTGCCACCGGAAAACCGGCGGGCGACTCAGTAGACCTTTCGGAGATTCGAGGGGAGGATGTTCAGCTCGGACCGGTACTTGGCAACCGTGCGGCGGGCGATGGTGATGCCTTTTTCCTTCAGCATCACGACGACCTCCTGGTCAGACAACGGTTTCGCCGGATCTTCCTTCCCGAACAGCTCGGACACGATGTCCTTCACTCTGGTATTTGAGACGCCCGAACCATCGTCCGTCTGGATTCCAGAGGTGAAGAAATACTTCATCTCGAAAATGCCCTGCGGCGTTTGGATGTATTTGCCGGAAACCGCGCGGCTGACGGTGGTTTCATGAACGCCAACGACTTCAGCGACCTGCACCATCGTCATCGGCTTCAAAAAGGCGACGCCCTTTTCCATGAATTCCGCCTGGCGTTTCACAATCTCGCGGCCGATGTTTAAAATCGTTTGCTGCCGTTGATGCAGGCTCTTGATCAAGAACTTCCCGGCTCGAATCTTTTCCCGAATATAGTTCCGGACTTCCGCGGTATTCTCCCCGCGGGCCATCAAATCCTTGTAAGTGTTACTGATTCGCAGGTGGGGGATCTGCTCGTTATTGGTGGTGACAATAAAATCACCGCCGTTACGCTGCACGAACACCTCGGGCAAAACAAACTGGTCGTTGTCCGCCAGGTAGGCCCGTCCGGGACGCGGTTCGAGACGGGCGATGTTTTCCAACGCATCCTGGACTTCATCGACTTCGGTGCCGGTGCCCCGGGCGATTTCAGGGATGCGGCGGCGCCCCAGGGCTTCCATGAACTCGCTTACAATCCGGTATTCCAGGCTGTCCTGCTGGCCGGCCCGCTCCAACTGAAGCATGAGGCACTCGCGCAAATCCCGGGCGCTTACCCCTGCGGGCTCAAAAGTCTGTATCACGCGCAGCACCTCCAGCAACTCTTCCGGGGACTTTCCGGTTGCCAGGCTCATCTCCTCCAGCGAGGCCTTGAGGTAGCCGTAGTCATCGATGTTCCCGATCAGCCATTCTGCCAATTGCCGCTGGGATTCAACCAGGTTCGTGTCGCGCAACTGCTCCGCCAGAAGTTCATGGAGCGAAGTGGGAGCGACCAATGAGTCGAACATGAACTGGCGCTTTTCCTCATCTTCCACAGAGGCACGGTTGGGAGTGTTGGCTTGAGAGAAATGCTCGCGCCATTCCTGATCCAACTGCACCAGACGGTCAAATTCAACCTGGAAATCGTCCACCGACTCGGAGGGAATCTTTTCCTCGGCTGGATCGAAAGCGAGATCCGCAGGGGGTTCGGCTGGATCGGCAGCCTGGGCTGCGTCAGCTTTTTCGGAGTCCGCCGATTCTTTTTCGGATTGTTCCGCATCCTGGCTGGTGGCTTCTTCGAGCACCGGGTTCTGCTGCAATTCCTGCTCGACCAGCGCCTTAAGTTCCAAAGTTGGCGCTTGCAGCAGCGCCAGCGACTGCTGGAGTTGCGGCGCCAGCACTAGCGACTGTGTTAAACGTTGCGACAGTTGTAGCCCATGTGCCATGGACCTTATCTTAAACTCGAAGCGGCAGGGCACAAGCAGAACTTGGCACGACTTTCGCTTTTGATCGCGGGCACGTTGGGCCCGAGCAACTTACAGAGGAGCAGATTCGCTAATTAGCTGCTTGCGGGTAGCATTGCCGCAGTGTCGGAAGTTGGCACGGGTTTGTCCAGGCATTCACGGATTGCCAAGGCCAGCTTCTGTGGCTGATAAGGCTTTTGGAGATATTGGATGCCCTTCCGCTTGATCACATCCACACCAACCACCTCCGCGCTGTAGCCACTGGTGAATATTACTTTCAATTGAGGACGCTCCAACCAAAGCTTCTCCGCCAGTTCACAGCCGTTGAGGCGTCCCGGCATCACCAGGTCGGTCAAAAGCAGATCGATTTGCCCCTTGTTCCGTTCCCACACCTCCAGCGCCCCCACTCCAGAGTCTGCTTCTATAACCTGGTAACCGTGGGCCACAAGGAGGGTGCAGACCAATTCACGAACTGGCAGTTCATCCTCGACAACCAGGATGGTTTCCGATCCCCCACGTACCACCGTGGCGGGCATCTCCCTGGGCTGTTGCTCGGGAGGCAACTCGCATGGCGGCAGGAAAACTCGGAATATGGAACCTTGTCCCGGCTGGCTTTCCACCTCTATCCAGCCTTGGTGCTGCTTGACAATGCCGTACACTGTGGCCAGGCCAAGCCCAGTCCCCTTGCCAATGGGTTTGGTGGTAAAAAAGGGCTCAAAAATGCGGCGGAAATTCTCGGCGGGAATGCCGCAGCCGGTGTCCTTTACGCAGAGGCAAATATGATGTCCTAGATGCGCTTCGGGATGATGCTCCAAATAGTCTGGGCCGATGTTGGGCCGGCTTATGCTAATATTGAGAACGCCACCAACCGGCATCGCGTCTCGGGAGTTGACAGCCAGATTCAGCAGTATCTGCTCCATCATGCCCGCATCGGCCTGTACCGGAGCCGCCTCGCCAAGATATTGCAGATGCAAGGCAATGTCCTCACCAAGAATTCTGCCAAGCATCCGGGTCAGGTTGCTGACCACCTCGTTCAGATCGAGCCGTTTGAGTTGAATCACCTGCCGGCGGCTGAACGTCAACAGTTGCCGTGTAAGCCCAGCCGCCCGCTCGGCAGCCTGCAGGATCTGTTGCGCGGATCTTAGCGACCCGTCCACCACTTTGCCGCCGGAAATCAACAACGACGCATGGCCGTGAATGACCGTGAGGATGTTGTTAAAGTCGTGCGCCACCCCCCCGGCCAACTGCCCGATGGCATCCATCTTCTGAGAGTGCCGAAGCTGTTCCTGGAGCTTTTTTTGGGCCGTTACATCCCGGAACAGGCCCAGCAGCAGCGTACGTTCACCGGCCAACTCCACGAAGGTGTAGGTTTCTTCGAGCGTGATATTCGTGCCGTTCCAGAGCGTGCGATGACGTTCCGCCTGCTTTTCGGTAACGCGCTCCAGGAAGTTTCGGCGGTACTGGGTCGCAACGCCCTCTCGTTCCTGGCTGTCGGCAAAGATCTTCGTGAAAAAGTCGTGCTCCAATTCGGTGCGGGGAAGCCCCACCAACCGGCAAAAAGGCGCATTTACGGTCACTATTCTCCCGGCTTCATCCGTCAGGCACATGCTGTCCACGGAGTTGTCCCAAACCGAATGGAAAAGCATCTCAGAAGCGCACAATGCCTCCTGGGCTGCTTTGCGGGACGTAATGTCCCGTACATGCAATAGCAGCGCCGGTTCGCGGGAATAGCTCACCCGGCTCGCCCGCACCTCGACCGGAATGTCCCGCCCATCGCGTGTGCGGCTGATTCCTTCGACTTGCCGCACCTGTCCGGTGGCCAGTTCTATGAGTTCTTCGATCATCGATCCGCACACTTCAGCGGATGTCAAATCCGCCACTTTCATGCCGATCAACTCCTGCCGGCCCAACCCATGCAGTTCGCACGCGGCCGGATTCACATCCAGCACTCTTCCGCTGGCGTCCTCCACGAAAATAGCGTCAGGCGATCCTTCGAACAAATCGCGAAATCGTTGCTGGGTTTCATGGAGAGCCTGTTCCGCACGGATTCGTTCCAGGGCGCCCCCGCAGTGGTCCGCAAGCGTTTGCAGGCTGGTTACATCCTGATAGTCGTAGGCATGCGGCGTGTAGCTTTGAATCGACAGCACACCGATGACTTTGGTGCCGCTGCGAATCGGCGTTAAAACCAGGGAGAGCGAAGGACGCTGCACGTCACCAAATGGCACCGTGTCCTCAGGCATCTTCGCGCCCGGTTCGCGCAAAATCAATTCCGCACCCTTTTCGATTATTCGTCGAGAAAGACCGGTTGGTTTCCGTGGGCGCACGCCGGGTATCTCGTGCCGATGCCCCGTGACGTCGGTATCCAGGTCCAGGAGAGGGGAAATAACATCCTCTTCCGCGTTGTATAAACTCAATGTAAAGGCATCGATGCGGAACAGATCATCAGCCACCGCCTGGATGATGCGCGCCGCCTCTCCCGCGGAGGTTGCGGAACTCAAGCTTTGCCCAAGCTTGCTAAGTGCTGCATCCCGATGCTCGACCCGCTTCCGCTCGGTAATATCGTTGACCATCGTCAGGGAAGCCGGGCGCCCGCGAAATCGGATACCGCTCCATTTCAACTCCACGTCAATAACCGTGCCGTCCTTCTTCCGGTGATGCCAGACCCCAGAGAAACCGCTCTTGAACGACGGTTGAGCGAGTATCTTGTGTAGATACTCCACCATGGCGGGCAGTTCCTTGTCCAACCGCAGATCATCCATGGTCATTCGGAGGAATTCCTCGCGGCTGTAACCATAGTGATGCACGGCAGCGTCGTTCACCTTCACGATGCTCAAGGTCTCGTGGTCGAACACCCACATGGGCATGGGATTGCCGTCAAAAATCAGCCGGTATTGCTCCTCACTTTCCCGCAGTTCGTCCTCGGCGAGCTTGCGATCGGTGATGTCCCTTAAGTTGACCACCACCCCCTGAACCTGCTGCTCATCCAGCTTGTTCTGGCCGATCGCCTCCAGGTGTCGCCAACACCCGGTCTGGTGGCGTAACCGGCACTGCAAGGTGATAGTTCGATCAGGATTCTGCAGCGCCGTCTCAAAGTACTGGAGCACTCCCGGCAAGTCCTCGGAATGGACCAGGGTAAATACGCTTTCCCCCACCAACCCCTTGGGCTGATAACCCAGCACCCGAAAAAGTGAGGGACTGGCGTATTCCAAAACTCCCGTACGGGTCAAAATCAACAGCAAATCCAACGAATTCTCGGTCAGTGTGCGGAAATACTGCTCTCGCCGGATCAATTCCGTTTCGGCGCGCCTTCGTTGGTTGCGTTCCTCGGCTTCGTGGACCGCCCGGCGAATAGCGGGGCCCAGGCGATGCGGCAATTGTTTCAGCACAAAGTCGGTTGCACCCGCTTTGAGGCTGCTGATCGCCGCTTGCTCCCCAATGGTGCCTGACACAATGATGAAGGGAACCTCGGGGCAGATCTGTTGGGCCGCGCGAAGTGCGTCCTCCCCGTTGTAGTCCGGCAGGCGGAAGTCGGCAATGATGATGTCGTAATCGCGCTTCTCCAGCGCATCTTCGAATTGTTGCCGCTCGGAGACCGGCGTCAATACGACGTCCATCCCATCCTGGCGCAGCATGGCCTGCAACAATTCCGGATAATCCGGATCGTCTTCCAGATGCAGAATGCGCAAATGGTGGTTCATATCGCCTAGTGACCAACAGGATGAAGCACTCTGGATGCCAGTTCGCCGCCAGGCGCAAACGATGCCGTTTTGGTGTCCTCTCCTCATCCTAATTTGACTATGAAGCCACCGACCGATCAACGTCGGACGGGTTTCCATTACCGTTCTGTCCCCATACTAGACAAAGGCTTGTCTCAGGAGCCATCAGCGGCGGTGGTGGTGCCTTAAATACGTATTGACGAGTATCTCCCACGGGCCAAGAATCGGCGAAAATCAATCAGCCAATAACTTCCATGAAACCACTGCCTTTGCCCTCGCTCCCTTCGAGGACTGTTCTTCAACTGGTTGGGATGCTGTTGACGGGCTTTAGTGCGACAGTCTCTGCCGGTGCGGAACGTCCAAATATCCTGGTCTTTCTGTCGGACGATCACAGTGCCCCACATCTCGGCTGCTACGGCAACCCGGACCTTCACACGCCGAACCTGGACCGGTTTGCGGCGC
Organism: Verrucomicrobiota bacterium; assembly: GCA_038209025.1. Taxonomy (GTDB): domain Bacteria; phylum Verrucomicrobiota; class Verrucomicrobiia; order Limisphaerales; family UBA8199; genus JBBQYD01. Next base: position 6,570 of record JBBQYD010000164.1, read on the forward strand.
AGGGGATGAGGTTTGACCGTGCCTACGTCACGGCCTCACAGTGCGTGCCTTCACGCGCCAGTATCATGACCGGGCGCTCGCCAGTGCGAATCGGGATGACTCGCTTCTCCGCCCCGCTGCCGATGGATGTGACCACCTTCCCCGAGTTGCTGAGGAAGGCGGGATATTTCACCGGCGTCGCAGGACGCACCTATCACTTGGATGGTGCGCGAACATCACCCTCCATCGGCCAGGTATTCGACAACTATAGCCTGCAAACTTTTGGGCGCCGCCTGGACTTTGTAAAACAGGTCTCCGGAGAGACTGGTCCAGAGCATAACAACAAGGTGATTGAGCAGTTGCGTGAATTCCTCACCGCCGCCGGTTCCCGGCCGTTTTTCCTGCAACTCTGCACCAGTGATCCGCATCGAAGCTTCGATGGCAAGGGCATACCGTCGCCGCGCGATCCTGCGCAAATCAAACTGCCCGCCTGGTTTCCAGATACGCCCGAGGTGCGCAAGGATTTTGCCGATTACTACGATGAAATCTCGCGTATGGACGAAACGTTCGGCCGGGCGATGGCGGAATTGAGCCAACGTGGCCTTTCCAGCAACACCTTTGTGTGTTTCATGGGCGACAACGGCGCCTCGCAACTGCGCGGCAAGGGAACGCTGTATGAATTTGGCATACACGTGCCGCTGGTGGTGCGCTGGCCGGGCGTGGTGAAGCCCGGCGGCTCCAGCGCTGAACTGATCTCCGGCGAAGATATCGGACCAACGGCCCTGCACGCGGCGGGTGTACCGGTGCCGGGGGAATGGACGGGCAAGAGTTTCCTGCCGCTGCTGCGTGGAGAACCGTTCACAGGCCGCGAGATGATCTTTGCCGAGCGCGGAGCCCATGGGAGCGGATTACCTGGCAACACTTCAGCCTTCGACCTAGGCCGGGTGGTGGTGACCAGGACGCACAAACTCATTTACAACGCGCTTTTTCAGCAGCCTTACGCGCCCGTTGACTTCCAGGGCGGTCCGGCCTGGAAATCGACTGTCAAAGCGGCGGAGCAAGGCAAAGTGCCAGCCGCGCTGGTGCCTCTCTATACGGGCATGGAGCGCCCGCTGTTCGAGGTTTATGATCTCACGAACGATCCAAATGAACTGGACAACCTGGCCGGGAAAAAGCAAGCGTCGGAGGTGGAAGCAAAGCTCAAGGCGGCGATGCAGGAATGGATGATTTTGGAGCGGGACTACCTGCCGCTGCCCCTGGGTGGCGGCGCGAACAGGCCAAACCGGAGGAAGTGAGCGCTGGGACGGGGGCTCTGAAGGTAGGAATCGGTGAGAGGGTTGCCGCCAACTGACGCGAGACCCGTCTCTGAATTGAGGCCACTCAGTGCCACGCATCCCTGGAGCCACTGTGGTGGGCCGGGATCTTCATGCCTCGCTCCGCGTCACCGTGTGAATCGGTAAACATGGACGTCGTAAGGGGCAAACCAGTCGGTAAAACTGCCTTCCTGCACTTCGACCATCCGAGGTTCCTCGAACAGCACCTCGCCAGCCGTGCATTCTTTCGGCAGCCCGGCAAACCGCACCTGGATGGCAGGTCCCGCCTTTTTGCACGCAAACACGGTGATTTCATGCCCCGCTTCGCGCACCAAATACTCGATGGGAGCCACATCGGGCGCTGCGTTGTCCGGTCGGCTCTTCACGCCGGAAACGCTGAGAATGAGCTTGGAGTCTGGAGCCACCAGGGCGGCGAAACTTGGGGAAGCGGGCGTGAGTTCCTGGAGCAAAGGCCTCAGGACGCGCTCCCAGTACGTCCAGTTCCAGCCGAACTTGCGGTCGCGCTCGTTCAGCGTGGGGAGCAGACCGCCGCCGAAAAACGTCAAGCCGCGGCTGCCATTGATGATGGCCTCATAAACCATGAATCGCTGATCAAAAAAAGATGGGAAGCGGATGATTCCCTTGGGAGGTGTGGTTCCAGAATAGGCGATCTGCAGGGTCATCCAAAAGGGTTTGTCGCCGGCGACTTCCCGCATCATGTGGGTGAAATCGCCGACCATACTCAGCTCTTTGTTGCTCCCAATGGTATGCCTGCCCGGCGGGTAGCTGACCGGATATATGTCTATGCCTCCAATGTCCCACCCCGCATCATAGCGCTGAAGTGACTCGACCGTGCCCCGAGGAGCTTGCACAAGCCAGATGGGATGGCTCGGATCCGTTTCGTGAATGATGCGCGCACTGTTAACCACCTGCGCAGGAGGCTTTTTGCCCCACTCGGGTTCGTCAGCGCCCTTCCATAGACCCATAGCGGGCGAATCTTTCAAACGATGGACTATCATGCGAAGCCGCTCCTCCTTTTGCGTGTCGCCAACCGGAACATTGGACAAATCCCAGCCCAACCAGGGGCTGCACCGCATGCCGTATTTCGCCGCCGCGTGATGATAACGAAACTCGGTTTCGAGCAGTGCATCGTCCCATTTCGGCCCACCAGTGCGCATGAACATGGCGCCGCCTTCGCGGAACTCCCGGTAGGCATGGCTGCCGTTCGGGGCCTTGGCATCGGGTGGTGGAATAACCGTCAGCGTAATAGGAAAAACCTTCCGGCCATCCACCACGAGCGCGCCTGCCTGGTCCAGCGAGATCACGGAGGATTTTCTTAACGGCTGGGCGGCCGACGCCGCCTGGACGATGGTGGCCGCGGCCAGCCAGAACACCACTGCACAAAACAGCCTTCGTAACATCATTGAAACCTGGACTCAGCCCGAATCGGGAGAGAGGTATTGGTTTGGGTCGCAACCATCACGGGCGGAATCTGGCAGAGCGCGGCTGGGGTATCAAGGTCAACTTTGGCCGGTTTTCGGGGCGGCCGCTAAAGCGCCCGGGGTGATGATGCGGCCGTGTTCTCCGTTCAGAATTTTAGATTCCAATCTTCCCTCGAGTATTTGGATTCTACCAGAACGCGGGCATTCTCCTCCGGCAGGGTGCGGAAGGGTTCATCGGCATCCCAGCCTTTTAGAAGGGCCTGACCAAGCGCTTTCGGCGAAAGCGCGAGATTCATCAGAAAATCACGGTGCGATCGGTCGGCACGATAACCGGGTTGCTGCGTTGGCATGGGCAGCGCCTGTTCAATAAGGCCGATATCCATGCTCAGAAGGAAACACCCATGAAAAATGAGGTAGTTGCGCCGCCGCCGTTGGGCATTGCCGGAGAATTTGAGCCCGCCCACAGCCAGATCGGTGTGCCCATCAATTCTGATCTCTCGCTTAAACAGGCCAGCCACAATGCCCTGATTCCGCTCCATGCAATATTTATTGGTGGCGGAAATGCTCCGGGTGGGACCGTTTTCGTCAATGTTGAGGATCAGGGTATAGTTAAGGCAACCTGGCCCTTGCAGGACGGTGCCGCCACC
>JBBQYD010000165.1:0-9945 GCA_038209025.1 Verrucomicrobiota bacterium
TTATGACCCGAACAAGCTGGTGCCGGTTCTCAGCCGGGATATTTACCACGACCACACTCAGCGGATAGCCCGAGCGGCTCTCGCATTGGGAGTTGCCCACCGCAAGTTTAAGTTCCTGTCACCGAACGTAACCCCGTTTGGCGCCGTAATTGCCGCGCCGCCGCCCAAGACACGCGAACTCTTTTGCCGGGACGGCCTCAAGTATTACGCTCGCATCCCAACGAAGAACATTCAGGCCGCGCTGGCAGAGGTGCAGAAGCAGCGCAAAGTGCTTTACCATTCGGTGACCTCTCGTCCCGAAGGGGAAATACTGGCAGCCGAACTGGACATGGCCGCGCGCATGGCCGAGGAATCCTGTCGCATCATGCTTTGGCAGCAAAAACTCGCTGAGGGCCACGCAGCCCAGGCGAAGGTGATGGCCCGCTCCGGCATCAAGCAGTTGGAGGAACTGGAACGGGACTTCATTGCGTACTGGCACCTGAGAAACAAAGGTTCCACGGAAACCTGCTCGCCTTTCCTGCGTTGGAGGAAGGATGACTACCGCCGGAGCATCCTGCACTTCCCGCCCGACGTGGCGAGGCCCGCAGTCCCCAAAACCTACGCCGCCGAATAATCCGACATGGCCCTCGCAGACCTTCGACGTGAATATAACCTGGCTGGACTCCGCCGGGCCGACCTGGCTGGCGACCCGTTTGCCCAGTTTCAAAGGTGGTTTGAACAACAGACCGGAGCCCGGCGAAGCGGACGATTCCGGAAGTTCCTCATCCGAATCTATAAAAAGATCCTGCTGCTGGCGGGCGCGGAATCCATGGACATCAACGCCATGACCCTGGCCACGGCCGATCGGGATGGCCGGCCGTCAGCCCGGGTGGTTTTGCTGAAAGGGGTGGACCAGCGAGGCTTCATTTTTTACACCAATTACAGCAGCCGGAAGGGACAGGAACTCGCGGAAAATCCCCACGCCGCACTGGTCTTCTACTGGCCGGAACAGGAACGCCAGGTCAATATCTCAGGCAAGGTGACCAAGCTCTCCGTGGAGGAATCGGCGGCCTACTTCGATAGCCGCCCGCGGGGCAGCCGGATTGGCGCTTGGGCCTCCGCCCAGAGCCAGCCCGTGAAAGACCGTGCAGCTTTGGAAGAAAAGTGGCGTCAAATTGAGAGTCGATTCGGCGGAAAGGAGGTTCCCATGCCTGACCATTGGGGCGGCTATATTCTTGAGCCGGAACGGTTTGAATTTTGGCAGGGCCGCCCCAACCGTCTTCACGACCGCTTCCGCTATGCCCGTGATGCGGCAGGCCGATGGCTGATCACTCGCTTGCAGCCCTGACCGGCTCACCCGTTCTTCCAGGCACGATCGGATGGGTATCCACGCTCCTGGGGAACGACCGGGTAATTTTGGAGAAACCAGTTGCGTTTATCCAATTGGGGTTGAGATTGTTATTGGCTCAGGAGAAAACCCGATTGGCAGTGGCTTGGTCCTTCAAAAGGAGAATTTCGAATGAAGACGAATTGTAATGTAGTAGTGCTTTACGAAGACGAGGTGACACGCCAGGAAGCCATCAGGTGCGCTGACGCGCTGGTAGATAATGACTGGATGAATCGGGATCTTGACGCTGCCTGGGCGTCCTTTCAAGACCTCACCAATGCCGCCAAGGCGGCGGAAACGGCCCGGAAAGCCCGAAGCGCGGATTTTGTGGTTTTTGCCGTGCAGCCGGAGGGTGATTTTTCTTTTGAAACGCTGGAATGGATCGAGCGCTGGCTTGACTGCAGGGAGGACAACCGGGAAGGCGCCCTCGTCGGATTGGTGCGCAACCGGGGCGAGGTTTGCGCGAACAAAGAGCTGTTTTTGAGAAACCTGGCTCGCAAGATTGGCATGGATTTTCTCACCCGCCTTCCGGAATCCGCCCACGGACCAATCCCGGACTCGTTGAGTTCCTATGCCGAACGCGCTTCCCAAGTGACCGGCGTGTTGGATGAGATTTTGCACCGGCCCGCTCCGCGAGGTGGACTGCCTCCACAGCCTCAGGATTAAATCTGCCCGGTCAGCTTGGTCCCCAGCGCGAGCAGGCTTTGAACCTCCCGTTCTGAGGATGCTTCCGCGTAGATGCGAAGAATCGGCTCGGTGCCCGAGCCACGCAACATAAGCCACGAGGTGTTCTCGGCCACAAATTTCACGCCATCAAAACCTTTCACCTGAGCAAGCCGGGATTTCAAAAGTTTTTCCGGGGGATGATCCTTCAGGTGAGCGATCAACAAGGCACGCTTTTCCAGCGGATAATGGGTGTCGATCCGCCCATAGCGGTGAGGGCCAAATCGTTTTTCAAGCCGCCGAAGCATGTACCCAATCGGTTTCTTTTCCGCCGCCAGCATTTCCAGCAGCATCAAGCCGGCGGCTATGCCGTCCCGCTCCGGGATATGGCCTTGGAAACCGATACCACCGCTTTCCTCGGCGCCCAGGAGGACCCCGCCTTTAATCATTTCCGCGGCGATGTACTTGAATCCCACGCCGGTCTCCACCATTTCCAATCCCTCGGCGGCGCACATTTTGTCAACCATGGAGGTGGTCGTCAGCGCCTTCACGACTCGCCCCCGCCCGTGCCGATGCCGCACCAGGTGGTCCAGCAAGAGGCAGATGAGTTGGTGAGTAGAAAGGTAATTCCCCCTCCCATCCATGCCGCCGACGCGGTCCGCGTCGCCGTCCGTGACCAGGCAGATATCATGCGGATGCTTTTTTAGGAAGGCAGCGCTGCGCGCGTAATTGCGCGCGATCGGTTCCGGGTTGATACCACCGAAGAACGGGTCATGGGCACCGTTCAGCGTGGTCACCTTGCAGGTCGTCCCCGCCAGGATTGCATCAAAGCATCCCGCCCCCACCCCAAACAACGCCTCATGGGCAAACCGGGCGTGGGAATGGGCGATCAGGTCAAAATCCACCAGCTTCTTCAGGGCCGCATAGTGAGCCGGACGAACGTCTTTGACGCGTATCCGTTTATCCCGCAAAGCGGTCTGAAAATTAACCGCGCGGACCGGGGTCCGTCCCAGACAAGCCTCCACCGACTGGCACATGGACGATTCCGCCGAACCGGCAAAGTGTGATTTCAACTTGAAGCCATTGAATATCGCTGGATTGTGGCTCGCCGTAATCATCACGCCGCCAATCGCCTGGTAGGTTTTGACCGCGTACGATACGGAAGGAGTCGGGGTGGGCTCCGGGGTCAGGATCACTTCAAAGCCATTGCCCGCCAGCACCTCCGCGGTCCTTTGAGCGAACTCGTTCGAGAGAAATCGCCGGTCATAGCCAACGATCACGCGTTTCTCTCTGCCCTGCACCGGGTTGGCCAGCCAAAAATTCGCGGTTGCCTGGGCGACGAGTTCGACGTTGGAAAAACTGAAATCCTCAGCAATAACCGCCCGCCACCCATCTGTTCCGAACTTAATTTGAGCCATAGTGTGCTTGATCCATCCCGTGAGCAACCCGAGATACTTCCCCTATCGTTTCCTGCTCGCCTTGGGTGAAACTGTTGCTCTCTTCCGGAGCTTGGCCGAGTCGAGCCGTTCGCCGCTTCCGGCATCTGCTGCTGCCCTTGCCAAACGGTGGAGTTTCATGACCGCCGCTCTCAAATTCGGCCGTTTAAACAAAGTGGTGCCGCTCACCAGCACATCCGCACCCGCCCCGGCGCACTCCACGCCGGTCACGAAATCGATCCCACCATCGACGCCAATCGTGAAGTTGAGGCCTTTCTCTTTTCGCCACACCATCGCCTGCTGGATTTTCGGCAGCATCTCGGAAATGAAACTCTGGCCGCCAAAGCCCGGATTCACCGTCATGATCAGCAAATGATCGATATCTTTTATGAACGGCTTGGCTAAAGCGATAGGGGTGGGTGGGTTCACGGCCAGGCCAACCTTCTTGCCCAACGATTTAATTTTCCAAATCAACGGCGTGACCTGCGAACCGAGTTCAACATGAATGGTGAGCTGGTCGGAACCTGCCTGAGCAAACGGCTCGATCAAGATGTCTGGCAGCAGGCACATCAGGTGAACATCAAAAAAGACCTTGCTCAGCGGCCGCAACGTTTTGACCACCGCCGGGCCAAAAGAAATGTTGGGGACGAAATTCCCGTCCATGATATCCAAATGAAGCCATTCAGCCCCGGAACGGTTGACACGCTGGGTGTCTTTGCCGAGACGGCTGAAATCGGCCGCGAGGAGCGAGGGCGCAATTACCATGCGTATACGCTAAGAAGTCCCGGCCAGAAAGTCGAAGGGATTTACGCAAGACTCTGATTGGGATTGGCTTTAGGCGGTCGCCGGCGCCGGAGTCCCCAGTCCTGGCAACGTGGGCGGCGCGGGCTTGCCGGGATTCTCCGGCAAAGGCGTACCGGCCGGGGCACCTTGAGGCGGGTCCACATCCGGTTTGTGAGCCGGGGGTGTGAACTTACCGGTGCGCACGATTTCCTCGACCTGCTGGCCATCCAACGTCTCATGCTCGAGCAAGGATTTGGCGATCAGTTCCAGCTTATCGAGCTTCTCGGTGATCAACGCCTTGGAGATGTTGTAGGCCTCGTCAATGATCCGTTTCACTTCGGTGTCGATCTCCTGGGAGGTGAACTCGCTATACACTTTGGCACGCGTCATTTCCCGTCCCAGAAATACGAATTCGTCATCGTTGCCGTATTGCACCATGCCCAGGCGGTCGCTCATTCCCCACTGGGTGACCATGGCTCGCGCCATGTTCGTGGCTTGCTGAATGTCGCCCGCGGCGCCCGTGGAAATATCACCCGAAACGATTTCCTCCGCGATCCGCCCGGCCATCATGACCGCGATCATATCCAGCATCTCTTTACGACGGCGATTGAGGACGTCGGTCTTGGGCAGGGACATGGTGGACCCGAGCGATTGGCCGCGCGGGATGATTGTCACTTTGTGCAAGGGATGCGTGTGCTGGAGCACGACATTCACGAGCGCATGCCCGGCCTCGTGCCAGGCGGTAAACTTCTTGTCCTCATCGGTCATGGCGAGGCTCCGCCGTTCGCGGCCCCAACGCACCTTGTCGCGGGCCTCCTCCAATTCCTCCATGCCCACCGCCTTCTTGTTGGTGCTCGCGGCCAGCAGCGCCGCTTCGTTCAGCAGATTCGCCAGCTCTGCGCCTGAGTATCCAGGCGTTCCCCGAGCGATCACCGACAGGTCGACCGAAGGCGAGAGCTTCACGTTCTTCGCATGCACCTTGAGGATCGCCTCACGTCCGCGCACATCCGGCAAATTAACCGTTAACTGGCGATCAAAGCGTCCGGGACGCAAGAGCGCCGGATCGAGCACGTCAGGCCGGTTGGTGGCAGCGATGATGATGATGCCTTCCTGGGTATCAAAGCCATCCATCTCCACCAGCAACGCATTAAGAGTCTGCTCGCGCTCGTCGTTACCGCCACCCAGCCCATGACCGCGACTGCGACCCACGGCATCAATTTCGTCGATAAAGATCAAACAAGGCGTGTTCTTGCGAGCCTGCTCGAACATGTCGCGCACCCGGCTGGCGCCCACCCCAACAAACATTTCCACAAAGTCTGAACCGCTGATGCTGAAGAACGCTGCATCCGCCTCCCCGGCGATGGCTTTGGCCAGCAGGGTCTTGCCCGTTCCGGGAGGCCCAACCATCAGGATACCCTTGGGAATACGCCCGCCCAGCCGCTGGAATTTCTTCGGATCTTTCAGGAATTCAACCAATTCCGAAACCTCATCAATGGCTTCGTCAATGCCAGCCACGTCCTTGAACGTGGTCTTGTTCTTTTCCTTGGCCAGCAGACGGGCTTTGCTTTTGCCGAAGCTCAGAGCTCCTTTACCCGCCATCTTAATCTGCCGGATAAAGAAAAACCAAACCAGCGTGGCAATCAGGAGAATCGGCAGCAAACTCCAGATAACATTCAAAAGCATGGTGTTCGGCTCGCGCACCTCAAACTGGGGAAGCTGCAACAGTTTTTCCTCAAGCTTCGCGGTGAGCCTGGCCTTGGCCCGGAAGGCCACCAGGTTCTCCACCGCCTTGTTTTCCGAGGAACCATCTTTGTAGTATTTGCCGGAAATTTCCGTTAAGAACGGGTTTTGTGGACTGTAATTGATGGTGGCTTGGGCAATTTGGTTCGACTCCACCAACTGTTGGAATTGATATTGGGTCAGGATTTCCCCCTGCGAATCCACGCGGTCGCGAAACAGCATGAGGAGCAGCACCGCGCCTAAAATAATAATCCAGACAATCCACGTCCGCGGAGGCACTTTGAACTCACCTCCCTTTTTGGGATTGCCGTTTTCGTCGCTTAATCTGTTGTCGTCTGACATGTTAGAATGCTTGATAAGAGTAGCACCGCTTCAAGCCGCCCGCAATCCGGGATTTATGCTCGTTTCCAAGACCAAACCAGACAGCGCCGGGTGTCCGGAGTCACCTTGAACCGCTCGGCAATCCGCAGGCCTTCGACCCAAAAAATCTCGCCGTCCGGCAGGCTCGCTACTACGAGCTTGTGCCGAAGGGGCATCGGAACCTTTAAATCTGTGAAACAATTCTGCAACTTCTTATCACCTTTCATGCCAATCGGCCGATACCTGTCTCCCACGCGCCAAAAGCGCAACTCAAAAGCAGGCCCGATCTGATCGGCATCGAACCGCTCAGTCCGCCACCCTTCCGAACCAGGGAAGAGCAGGCCCCGAGCATCTGAAGTAACTTTCAGTGTGAGGTTTAGGCCATAAAAGTGAAGTTGTTTTGAGCCCGTCTGAAACGTCTTGGAACGGGGGTTCCAAGTAGCCTCGCGACGGTCGATTTGATCGAGCGCCACCCTCCCCTGCGACTCCCGCCTGACGCGCAACGGCCCGTCCAAAGCGTCACGAATTTGGGCACCAGCCAGCTTCTGAACGGTGCCGACGGAGATGAAAACATTCGGAGTCAGACGCAACTGTTCCACCAATTCGCAGGTGGGATGAATACCGAGTCGCCACAATTGTGTGTGGATTACTCGCCGCTGGATCGCCAGAGGAAGACTGTCGTAGGACGGCAACCCCGGGGTGCAACCGGTCAGGCCAGCCAGCCAGGTATCGGACAACTCGCCAATCACGCCGGATTCGGCGGCCAGCATATCCATGGTTTGAAGCACCTTCTCCTGAATCGCAGGTTGGTATTCGCGCCTGAGCAGCGGCAGCAATTCCTGCCTGATCCGGTTCCGCTGATATTCCAAAGACGCGTTGGAGGCGTCCTCGCGCCATGAGATACCCTCCGACCGCGCGTAATCAAGCAGGTCGTCCTTGGCAACGTCCAGCAGGGGGCGGACCAGGCGAAGCGCGGCATCCGCCGGCGAAGGCGAAGTCCATTGCATCCCGGCGAGTCCCTGGGGGCCGCTGCCCCGGAACAGTCGTAAAAAGAACAACTCCAGTTGATCGTCCCGGTGATGCGCAAGCGCGATGATCCTCGCTCCCGCCCGGGCAGCGGTGCGGGCGAGAAAACCGTGCCGCAATTCACGGGCAGCCATTTCGACAGATATGCCTTTGGCAGCGGCGTGATCCTTCACATTTCCGGCCTCGACCGTCCAGGGCAACTTCAACGCCCGTGCCTGCTCCACCACCAACTTCTCGTCGGCATCGCTGTCCTGGCCGCGCAAATGATGGTTGAAATGGGCCACCGCAAGCTGCCAACCTTGGCGACGCGCCAAAGACTTCAACAGGTGCAGCAACACCATGGAATCCAACCCTCCCGAAACCGCCGCAATCAGTTTATCCCCACGACCACCCAGGCGATGGTTGACGAACGAGTCCGAAACGTGTTCGATCAGCTTTTTCATCTGTGCGGAGACTCACGCCTGGCCAAGCGACCGGTGACGTTTCCCTCGATCCTGCCTTTCAGATGCGTGGTGTTCCTTATGGATGACACTCCCGGGTAAACTCCTCCAGCAACCTGAGGTAGTCGTGGTATCGTGCCAGCGACACTCCCGGCGGGGTTTGGTGATCCACACTGGGAATGAATCCGCCCCGTCGCATCAGCGGGGCCAACCGCTCGAATTCCGCGCGCATGGCAGCTTGGCCATGGGGCATGGTCATTTTGTCGAAATGGCCGACCATGAGCAATTCGGGAAAGCTCGTGCGCAGGCTCATGCCATCCACCCCGGCCTGCCTTTCCAGCGGCAGCACTCCCCTGATGCCAAGTTCGTTCAACCATGGCACCAACAGGGTGACATCGCCATCGGTATCCACCAGGGGAATGATGTTCCGTTCGAGCAAACGGGGAATCAACCGCCGATAGTAGGGGGCGACGAACTCCTCGAAGGTGCGCTTGGAAATCATCGGCCCGTGATTGTAGGACATGTCCTCGGCAAGGGTCATGAAGGTCGGCACACAGACCGGCAGAAACTTGTCCAGCAGCCGCAGGTTGAAATCCAGCAGGTCCTCGTTAATTTGGTGGAGAAGCTCCGGCTGATCCGCAAAACCAAACATGAGTTTCTCAAAGCCCATGAGCGTCCGGGGAAACCAGAAGAAGCCCTCCAGGGTACACCAGACCACCGCCGCCCCCCGAGTCTGCCGCTCCGCCCATGACGCCATGCTGGCAATAGAGGAATCGTGACAAGGGAACAGTTTCGGACGAATTTTGAGATAATCATCCATGCTGGCAACAATGCCCTCGACATGGTGTTGGGTCGCTTCAATGGTGGGATCCGTGGTGCTGAACCAATACTGTTGATAAGGATCGAGCCCGAAGTAATCCGAAATCTCAATCACCCGGCTGAACTTCAAGGTCTGAGGCAGCCCTTCACCATGCCAGCGCGCAATGGTTTCATCCCACCACATGGCCCACTCCCACCGCGGCAGACGGTCCACCGGTTGGAAATTCATTACCGCTCTGAAACGCTCAACGTGATTCATAGGTTTAGTCAGAAATCTGGTCGCCATCCCACCGCGTCGATTATTCATTTCGAGACCGAACGCACCTGCAAATCAGCACCGAGTTGCTGCGTGCGGCCTGCACGCGTGCGCAAATCAATCGTTTTCTCCCCGAGACGGAGCCGACACGAGCCTCCGAGGATTGAACGAATTGTCACGGTTTGCAATGTTCCATTGTCCCATGACATATCGACTTCAAACCCGCCCCGCGCCCGCAGTCCCTTGACCGATCCCCTGGCCCAGGTTGCGGGCAGGGCCGGAAGCAAAGTGATTTCACCATCATGACTCTGGAGCAGCATCTCCCCGATGCCGGCGGCTCCGCCGAAATTGCCATCGATCTGAAACGGCGGGTGGGTGTCGAAGAAATTGGGCAGGGTCGATTTTTCGAGCAAGGCCCGGACGTTTTCGTGGGCTTTCTGAGCGTCGCGAAAGCGCGCCCAAAAGTTAATGATCCAGGCGCGGCTCCAACCGGTGTGTCCGCCCCCGTGAGCCAGCCGATACTCAATCGATTGACGGGCGGCAGCCAGCATCTCAGGAGCATTCCGCAGCGTGTACTGCCGCCCGGGATGGACAGCAAAAAGGTGGGAGACATGGCGGTGACCGGGTTCGGGCTCGGGATATTCCTCCGCCCATTCCAGCAACCGCCCATCTTTGCCAATGCGCGGCAAGGCCAGCCGCTTGAGCGCGGCTCTCACCTTGGCGGTGAAGGCGTCGTCGATGCCCAGTATCTTAGCCGCTTCCAGGGTATTGTTGAAAACGTCCCAGATGATCTCCTGGTCCATCGAGCAGCCCATGGACAGGGAAACGGCGGTGCCGTCGGGGGCGGTAAACGCGTTCTCCGGGGAAGTGGAAGGTCCAGAGACCAACCGTCCATCCGCTGGTGCCGGCACCAGCCAATCCAGGTAGAACAAAGAAGCTTCTTTCAAGATCGGATATGCTCGACGCCTGAGGAAGTCCCGATCTCCCGAGTAGCGGAACCGTTCCATGAAATGCTGCGTACACCAACCACCACCCATCACCCACATGCCCCAGCGC
>JBBQYD010000166.1:0-9944 GCA_038209025.1 Verrucomicrobiota bacterium
GGTGGTATTGACCTGGAGGGCAATCGTGCCGCCCATGCCGATGATACCGGTCTGGAACTGCAGCGAGGCGACGCCCGCGAGGCCGCCGGCGCCGATGAGAAACGCGCCCGAGCCGTTGAAGAAGGAAGCCACCGTCAACGCGCCCGCCTTGAGATCGAGATGGAGATTGGTGACTCCGACTTTGAGTTTGGAAGGGTCGGAATCGGAGCGTTCGAAGGAGAAATTCCCGCCGAGCGTGACGAAACCGGAGAGGGCGAGGTCGGCGGCGCCCGAGATCGCAAGGTAATCGCGGAAATAGGCCCCCGTGAACTGGAGGTTCACGTTATCGGCTGGGTTATCGGAGATGCTGACCGAGATGGGGCCGACATCATTGCCGGAATTATTGAAGCGGAGCTTGAGGTTGGTGGCGGTGAGCGTGACGCCCGTCGCGCCTGAGAGTGAGGCGGAAGCCACGGCGACCTCGCCGGCGAGTTTGCCAGGGGTGGCGGCGTAGATGACGAGAGCGCCCGTGCCGCCGGAGACCTGAAGGTTTACCACGCCACCGGCACTGAGAGTGGTGCTCAGGCTCGAAACGCCCACGGTGGCGTAGTCGGGTCCGGAAGCGGGGTGGACGAGGGTCAGCACCACGGCGGCAGTGATCGATTGGTTCTGGCCGGCCACATTGGCGGAGAACGAGATGGGACCGCCCGAGCTGAGACGATTGAAAGGCCCATCCGGGAGCTTGAGGTAGCGCTGAACGCCGCCCACCGTGATGTAGTCATCAATGGGCGGATCAGTATTATTGATGTCCCAAGTGAACGTGTGGCTGAAGCCCGCGCCGAACGCGAGGACATTGAGGTCGATCTGGCCGGAGCCGAAGATGCCGGCATCGGTGATGACGAAGAACGCGGAACCGTTGGACGCGGTCACAATGGAGGTGCCGAAATTGAAGCTGACGTTGGTGGCCACCACGGAAATGAGGCGGGTGTTATTGGCGGTCGTCTGCTGTTCGAAACTGAAGTTACCGTTGAGACTGACGCCGAGGAAACCGATGGTCGTGCCAGTGCCGTTGATCTGGAGGTAAGGACCAGCCGGGAGGCTCAGGACGGTGGAAACGCCATTGACCGTAACCGTCTCGGCAACGGGAGCGTTGGTTTGGTTGATGCGGACCGAGAACGCACCGCCGATGGAGACGCCGTCGGCATGGACCGCCACGGATACCGTGCCCTGCCCTGCCAGGCCGTCATCAGTAATGATGAAGGCGCCGGAGCCGTTGGTCATGGTAAGGATATCATTAGCAAACGAGCCGAGATTGAAGCTGGCATTGGCAGCAGCGACCGTGACGACCTTGTGGGCGGCGGCGGTGGTGCGGTTCTCGAACCAGAAATCACCGGTGAGGGCGACCCCGAGGACGGTGAGTTGAGCATGGGCGCCGACCGTGGCCCCAGTTGCATAGACCTGGAGATAGGGACCGGCGACCAGGTTCGGGATCGTGACATTGGCGCCGTTGACGCTGACCGTGCGGGTGGCGACGGGGCTGCTCGTGTTATTAAGGAGGACCTTGAACGTACCGCCGAGGGTGATCCCGGGGACCGCGACGGCCACAGTGGCGGTGGTTGTGCCGTAGATTCCGGAGGGGGTGATGACGAACGCGCCGGAGCCGTTGGTCACGGTGAGCAGGGAGATTACTGCATCATTGAAATTGAACAAGAGGTTGGCGACGCCGACCACGGTTTCCTCGTTGCCGTTGGCGGGGTTGCCATCGGTGTTGCGAGGTTCGAACACGAAATCGGCGGCGAGGCTGGCCTGGGGGGTGGTCAGGCCGATGACCGCGTGGCCGGAAACCCGGAAGTAGGGACCACCCGGCAGATTCACCGTGACGCCGTCGATCGCGGCAACCGCCCCGGAGGAAGTATTGAGCGTGAGGGAGATCGTGGAACCTGCGAGGCTGAGGCCGGGAATATCGGGCCCCTGGGAGATGGTGAGCGCAACCGTGCCGGCGAGGTCGGTGCCGAGGAGGACGAATTTGCCGGAGCCATTGGCCGCCTGGAGGACACGTTTTTGGCCGGGACCAGAGCCGAGCGTGAGATCGAGAGTCACATTGGAGGCTTCCAGCAAAGTCTCGGTGGCGGTCTTTTTGAACGTGAACAGGCCGGTGAGCGATTGATCCAGGACTTTTAGGGAGCCATTGGTGATGATCGTGAGGTCCGGGTCCGCCCCATTTAATATATTGGCGGATTGGATTTGGACGGAAGTGACACCGGCAAACGTGACACCGACCCCGGTGAGGGCGCTGGTGAGGGTGAAATTGGCGTTGAGAGTGCCGGCTTTGACGAAGTCGAAGGCGTCGCTGGCGTTGGAGGAACTGCTGGCGGCGGCGGTGAGAGTGGAGAGGTTGATCCGGGGGCCGGTGATTACATTGGGGGTCAGGATGCTGGCATTGGGGCTGGCGGTAACCGAAGCCCAGAGATTCACGGAGCCGTTGGTGACGTTCAGGCTGAGGGGGCCACCCGGCGGAACGAGGTTGAACGGGAACCCGGATAGACCGCTGACATTGACACCGACCGAGGCCACCATTTTATCAAGCTTCAGGAAAAATCCGCTGTCGTAGCCGAAGCCCAGGTTGAGGGAGAGTTTGCTGGTGACCTGAACGGACGGTGCCGGACTGAACGCGGCGTCGAAGACCGAGCCGACGATATTCTGGAGCGTGCGATTGACCGCCGCCGGGGTGAGTTCGAGGTTGACGTCCCACCAGAAGGGGTCGGTGCCCACTGCGCCATAATGACCCAGCACACCATTGATCTTGATGGTGAACCCAGCCACGGTCGAGCCGTCCCAAGACTGGATAGCGCGGGTGACATCGGACTCACGCGGGAGGGAGGCGAGGATGGAATTGAGCTGGGAGCGGAGGACGCCATTGAAGGCGGCGCCCATATCCACGAAGCTGCTGATCTTGTCACCCAGGAGGGGGATGTTTTGGGCGAAGCCGCCGATGTTATTGAGGAGCGAACCGATCTGGGAAAGGGTATTGAAGCCGGTATCGAAAGCGGTTTGGGCACCGGGGATGAGCAAGGGAGTTTGCACCACCTGAAGGGTGAGGCCACCGGCGGCATAGACCGGGACGAAGGCGAGGTCGGCGTGCCCCGGGACACCGGAGGTGCCGAGCCAATTCGCGAACTGGCCGGTGCGGGAACCCCAGGTGAAAATCTGGAACGTCTGGCCGGCAGCGGGCACGAAACCGTTCAAAAGCGTGATCTGCAGGGTGCCGTCGAGTTGGGCGAGACCGGCGACATTGATCTGGTCGTGGCCGTTGGGAGCGCCCGCTCCACCGGTGCCGGCGATTTCAATAAGCGTTGTACCAGCAGGGCCTTGGGTAAAGGTTGGAGTATTAATGACGCCGGGAGAATGACCAGGACTGAGAAGGCCGCCGTTGTTGATCAACGGGGAAAGCAGAGTGCCACTCCCGGAGAGGGAGTCGCCATTGGAAAGAATTAAAGGGTTCGACGCCGGAACCGTGACGTCGGAATCGAGCACGACATTGATCGTGAGGTGAGCTGGCGGGCCGTTGGCGGCGGTGAGGGTTTGGGTCAACTGCTCTGTGGAGGGGCTGCCAGCCACCTGGGCAGAGCCAGTGGAAATCTGGATTTGGGGAGCGGCTGTGGAGTCAGAAACGGCGGGGGCCGCGGAGACTTTAACAGCTTCAACCTCGGCCTCGGCCGGGGCGGTGGCCCCGGAGGAATCCGTGGCCGGAAGGGGGCCGGTGGTTTCGGGGAGAACGCCCGGAGCAACGGCTGCCTCATTGAAGCAACCGAGCAAATCAGAATCGGATGGGGCGGGTTGCTCTTCCTGAATGCTTGATTGCTCGGCTTGGAGGAAGGAAGAGACGGCGACGGGGGCGGCAGCGAGAGCGGCAATGGCACCCGAGAGGAGGCAGCGGGGTTCCAGCGCCTCCAAATCGAACTGGCTTTTTGTTGAGTTCCAGCTCACTTCCAGTGTGTCAGACTGTCACTTTTTTCTATTCTGCGGCGGACGCCAAACGACTGCCGCAAAGCCCAAAACCGTACTCAGCCAAGAGGCGACAACGTCGGGGAAAGGCAACGAGCAATCCCCAGTGCTGACCAGATGGCTAATGCCAAATATTAACGCACATGTCTGGCGAGCTGTCAAATGGGAGATGTTGACAGCCGGAGAAATCGCGGAAATCACTCAAAGGCTCCAGACAGAAAATCCCGGACTTCTTCCTCGCTAACGCTGGCCGGGTGATTGAAAGCCGAGAACTCCAGGAAGCGGCTGGGTGAGGGAGTTTCGTGAGGAGCAAGGGCATCAGATTCTCTCCCATAAGGATCGTGCAGACCTTAAACCTGGGCTGAAGGCCACAGAAGGAATGGCATCGAGGATTTGCCACCTGTGATAGTTATGGAGGATGGATAATGGGGATTTGACCCTTGACCGGGCGAGGGGGGTAGTGTTTGAATATGTTTGATTTCGGTGGTTCGCGCTCGTATCGAACTGATATGAAGGGCTCATTTGCACAGAAACTTACGGCAGATCGGGCATTGTGCGGGCAGTTAGGATCGACTTGGAAGTGAATGACTGCAATGCCTCCATGGAGCCCTGCCGGATGCGCCTCCAGATGTTGACCAGCGCGAAGGCGGTCTGCGTGGCACTCCACAACTGGAAGATTGTCTGGGATGGCCTGGACGCTCTTAGAGAGGGTCTGCGATGGCCGCAACGTGATCACCGAGGTTGCGGCAACACCCCTCAGGCAGTTCCAAGCATTCGATGTAATTCCGGGCATGCCAGAAGGCAAAGGCCCAGTCATCAAGGCAGGCGGTCGCAGGGGCTGTTCTTCACGGCCCCACAATTTCAACAACCATGAAACACAAAAAAACTGAGGGAATTCCACATTTCGGCTGGCTGGCACTGGTGGCGTTTGCGCTGGTCGCGGCATTAGATCCGGCCTGCGCTGTGGCCGGCCCCACCGATGCGGAGGTTCGGCGGCTTAAGACCGAGATTTCAACCAAAGGCTGGCTGTTGTTTTCAGCCACGAATTCCGGGGGTGATTCCGACCTTTTTCTGTGCCGCCCAGATGGTTCGGGCAAGCGAAACCTGACGATAACACCGGAGTGGAGCGAATTCGGCGGGAGGTTCTCGCCGGACGGCAAACGGATATTGTACCGCCGGCTTCCGAAAAGCCCGGGAGCAAAGGAAGGTGAAGCGATCAACCACGATCTGTGGGGAGCGACGGGGACCCTGGTGATAGCGAACGTCGACGGGACGACGCCGGAGGTGATGGGGGCGGAAAACGAGTGGCCGTGGGCCTCCTGGAGCCCGGACGGGAAACAACTTGCCTGCCTCTACAAGCGCGAGGGCGTCATTCGCACCTTCGATCTCGAATCCAGGAAGATGGTGAAAGAGCTGCCGCGCCAAGGGATATTCCAGCAGCTTTTCTGGTCGCGCGATGCCAATCGCCTGGTGGGCACGGCGAACCTGAATGGACAAAACTGGAACATCGTGAGCCTGGACCTTGAATCCGGGAAGGCGACGCAGGTATCGCGCAACCTTTGTTGCACGCCGGACAGCTTTCAAGGGGACGCCACAAGAGTCATTTATTCAAGCCGGATTCCCGGCCTGGGCTCTGATTACGGCTGGACCACGCTGATGCAAGCAAGCGCCGACGGCAAGAGCCGCACGCTCGTTTACGGGGAGCGCGGGCGCCACATCTATTACGGCTGCACTTCGCCCGATGATAAATACGCGGTGTTCTCGGTGCCGGAATCGGATGGCGGCACCGAGGCAGAGATGGCGGTGATGCGCATGGCCGATGCACCCATCATAGGCGGGGACGAATTCCCCCAGCTCAAAGCGGTTTACCCCGGGGCGACAGCGGGCCCGGTGGCGCACCTTGGGCTCGCCGGTTTCGAGCCGCATTGGACTTTCACCGAACTCCCGGCCAAATGAGGCCACGGGCCACCCCGCGAACCGGCCTTTGCCCGTGAACCCCGCGCGACGGCGAACGAAGCATCGCAGCTCGAAACCGCTCCTTAATGAATAGCACTGCCATCATTCCCCCCCGGCCAGAGCAGGCGCCTTACCCGTCTCGACCCAGTCCGATTCGAGGATTGGGAGTGCTGCTGGGAATCGCGCTGGTCATTAGCTTCCTTGCCAACCGGGTGCGGACCGGGGCTGACGAGATGATCGGAAAGCTGGGCCGGATCGAAGTCACGGCGCGCCTGCTGAGTTGCCCGGAGCAGTTCCCGCAGTTGGGGGCCTACCGCTACACGTACGTTTTGAAGTACCAGGTGCTCCGGGTGCATCGGCAGGATCCCGCCGGCAAATATCACGTCGAGCCCGGCCAGGAGATTTTCGTGGGGCACTACAAACCGTGGCTGCCGCGCTCGGAGATCAAGGATTCGGATTGGGGAAACCTGCCGCTGGGGGGCAAGTTGGACCGGTTCACCACGGGTGACGTGAACCGGCTGGCGCTGGATTATGAACTGGCCGATCTGGCCCCGAGCGGCGCCCTGGACTACTGTTTCCCGCCGGCCACCAACCGCTTTTTCGCTCTCTGGACGAACCCCACGAGCTTTTGATTTTGAAAACCCAAGGACACAACCCGGGAGAGCGCCGCGAGGGGAATTGATACATGGTCTTCACCACCCACATTTTCGTTTTCTATTTCCTCCCGTTGTTCCTGCTCGTGTATTTCAACCTCCCCTACCGGTGGCGCAATGCCTGGATCACCCTGGCGAGCTACATTTTTTACGGCTGGTGGGAGCCGTGGTTCGTGAGCCTGATGATGTTCACGACCGTAATGGATTTCCTCTGGGGCAAGGTCATCATGCGCCCCGGCGCGACCCGCGGCCAGCAGAGGTTCGCGGTGGCGGCGTGCGTCGTGACAAACCTGAGCTTCCTCGGGTTTTTCAAATACTACATGTTCTCGGTCGAATCGCTGAATCACCTGCTGGGGCTGGCCGGTGCCGAGCCTTTCAACATTCTCCGGGTGGTGCTGCCGATTGG
Source organism: Verrucomicrobiota bacterium (assembly GCA_038209025.1). Classification (GTDB taxonomy): domain Bacteria; phylum Verrucomicrobiota; class Verrucomicrobiia; order Limisphaerales; family UBA8199; genus JBBQYD01. The sequence goes on from JBBQYD010000166.1 coordinate 7,000, forward strand.
CATCTCGTTTTACACGTTTCACTCACTTACCTACATCATCGATCTGTACCGCGGGCACGCCACGCCGGCCCGGTCATTCACGGATTTCTCGGCCTTTGTCGCGCTGTTTCCCGACCTGGTGGCCGGACCGATCATCCGCTACAAAACGCTGGCCGAGCAGTTGTTCTTCCGCGAGCACACCCTCAGCCGGTTTGCCTCGGGGGTCGCCATTTTTGTCCTTGGATTCGGGAAGAAGATCCTCCTGGCCAATCCGTGCGGTCAAGTGGCTGATGCCGTATTCAATGCGGCGGATCCCCTCGCGCTGGATGCCTGGGTGGGGGTCATCGCCTATGCCTTCCAGATTTACTTTGATTTTTGTGGCTACTCGGACATGGCCGTCGGCCTGGGGCGAATGCTGGGGTTTGAATTCATCAAGAATTTCGACGCTCCCTACCTGGCGGAGAGCATCACGGATTTGTGGCGGCGCTGGCACATTTCACTTTCCACGGTGCTGCGCGACTACCTCTATTTTTCATTGGGCGGCAACCGCCGGGGCGAAGGGCGCACCTACATCAACCTGGCGGTCGTCATGTTGCTCGGGGGCCTGTGGCACGGGGCCAAATGGAATTTTGTGGCCTGGGGGGCGTATCACGGCGGCCTGCTGGCGTACGAGCGCTGGCGCGGCAAACAAAGCTTCTACAGCGAGCTGCCGCAGACGGTGCGGGTCGCCAGCACCTTCGTGCTGATCCTTTTTTCATGGGTGCTTTTCCGGGCTGACAACCTGGGCGCCGCTTTGAAATTCTACAGAGCCATGTTTGGTTTGGGGCATGGCTCCGCCCCCGCGGCTTTGCTGGCGGCGGATATCTACACCCCCCTTCACATCGTCGTCATGGGCGTGTGTGCCGCGCTCCTGTTCCAGCGGGTGCAGGCGCACGACTGGTCATCTCAACCACAGACCTGGGGCCGGGTGGTCCTGCTGCTGCCCTTATTCGTGTTTTGCCTGGCGGTGATGTTTTCCCAGGCATTCAACCCGTTCCTTTACTTCCAGTTTTGAGCCGCGCCATGGGCAACTCCCCTGAATCAATCCACAGCGACCCTCCTCCGGCAGGCGGACCTGCCGAAGCCGCCAAGCCAGCCCCGCCGGGCGGGCACGCTTCGGTACGGCGACGCGGCAGCGAACTGGCACTGGTAATCGGGTTTCTCCTGATCATTGGCGCCGTGCCGGTGACGCAGACCGGCATCGAATTGGCCCGAGGGGACCGCGTGCAATTCACTGACGTTTTCCGCTATCGCCCCACTTCGAAAAACCTGCGCCAATATGAAGCCACCCTGAAGGAGAAATCCTGGTTTCAACAGCGGCTTGGGCCGGAGGCGCAACGCCTCCTTTTCGCGACCCTCAGCGACACCGGCGCAAAAGGAATGCTGGGGCGCGACGACTGGCTTTTCTACCGTCCAGACGTGCGTTACCTGGTGGAACCGAACCGCGCCGAGCCGGAAGATTCGTCCACAAAGTGGCTTCGACGGACGGCGCGCCTCAGCCAGCGCGAGGGTGTCACGAAAGCCATCCTGGCTTTTCGCGATCAACTGAAGGAACGCGGCATCGCGCTCCTGGTCGTGCCCGTTCCAGGCAAGCCGAGCATTTACCCGGATCGGCTCACGAGGCGTGAAAGCGCCAACCCGCGGCGTTTCCGGTCACCAACGGTTGACCTGATCCAGTCTTTGCGGGAACAGGGGGTGGAGACGATTGACCTGTTTTCACTTTTCCAGAACTTCCGCTCGACGAACCAAACCCCATCCGCAGATCTCTATCTCGCCCGGGACACCCACTGGACGCCGCTGGGCGCGCGCCTGGCCGCGGAAGCGGTGGCTTCCCGTGTGCGTGAGCTCGGGTTTGCACCGACCAATCACATCGCTTTTGAGACGCACGCGGTTCCCGTGAGCCGGTGGGGCGACATTCTCGAAATGATGCAAATCCCGGGTCTTCGTGATTCCTTTGCCCCGGAACCGATTACCTGCGAGCAAGTGACCGACCCGGTACTCGGCCCGCTCCTGCCTTCCGGTTCAGAGCGTCCCGGCGCCTGTCGCTATCCTGGCGCGAAGACCACGGTGCTCGTGCTGGGTGACAGCTTCACCCGGGTTTACCAGTATGCTGAACCGCAATCGCTCGGCGGGCTGCCTGCCGGTGGCTCCCCTGCCCCGGCCCCCGAGTCTGGCGCAAAGCGTTTGCTGCCCGGCTCCGCCGGCTTTGTGTCCCATCTGGCATTGGCGCTGCGAGCGCCGGTGGATGCCATCTACAGCGATGGAGGAGCTTCTACAGATGTTCGACGGAAACTGAGCACGAATCCGGAGATCCTCGAAGATAAGCAGGTTGTGATTTGGGAATTTGTGGAGCGGGACATCGCCCTCGGCCAGCAAGGCTGGGAGGAGGTTCCGCTGCCAGTTCAACTGAAGTAACCCTGTGAACCCGGCCACGAGCCCGCGAGAATTGGGGGCGTCCCAAAGGGATCGCCTTTTTTCTTAAAATCGCTTTGACAATTTCCCGGTAATCCGTAGATTGGCCTCCGCTCTGGATGGGGTCGTAGCTCAGTTGGTAGAGCGCCTGAATGGCATTCAGGAGGTCGCAAGTTCGATCCTTGTCGGCTCCACCATCCTCTCCCGGCCGGAACCGGCCATTCCATCAAGATTTCCGCCTCAAAACTGCGATTTTCCGGCACATCGAATCACCTGTGGTTTCCTTGGGCGGCTTTTATACGACCGGCGGCGGAGGTTCGTTCAGAACGAGCCAGTAGAGGCCGAGGCTGTCCATAGCGGCGGCAAATTGGGAGAAATCCACCGGCTTGCGAATGTAGCTGTTGACCCCGAGGTCGTAGCCGGCGGCCAGATCCTGGTCTTCCTTGGACGATGTGAGGATGACAACGGGCAGCCGCCGGGTCCGGGGGTCCGCGCGGATCCGCCGCAGGACGTCC
>JBBQYD010000167.1:0-9923 GCA_038209025.1 Verrucomicrobiota bacterium
CCTGGGCGGGATCGTTTGCGGGTGAGGTCGTCTCTGGAGGCAAGTTATCCACCTGGCGGGAATGTACGAGGAAGCCGGGTCCAAGTCGAGTATGAGGGAGCACCCAGCGCCTCATGCCGCCCCCGGAAATGTTGAGCGACATGAGTTAATTAAAACGAGGAGGCTTCTCGCGAATACTACCAGACGTCCTCCAAACGGGACCAGCGGAGGGTTTATTCTTTATACTCGGAGCATTCTCCATTAGATAACCGGGTATGCAGATTACGTCGTTAGGACAAGCCAAATTCGACTCCCCGTGCCGCCACTTCGTGAGCGACACCTCCATGGTGCCAGCCGCCATTATCCACGAAGACGGCAAGCCCCCCGCCGCAACCGAACTGTTTGAACTTGCCGGTCCCCGGCAAAAGCTCTTCTTTGACCCGGCAAAAACGCGCGCCGCCATCGTTACCTGCGGCGGGCTCTGCCCCGGGCTGAACAACGTGATCCGCTCGTTGTTCCTGGAACTGCATCATTGTTATGGCGTGAAAGAGGTCCTTGGTTTCCGGGGCGGCTACCAGGGACTCGACCCCGAACGCGGCCAAAAGCCAACCACGCTCACTTGTGATTATGTGGATGACATCCACCGGGAAGGCGGGACGGTGCTCGATACCTCCCGGGGCCCGGTGGACACCGGGATTGCCGTCGATAATCTCATCGCGCTGGGCGTGGACATCCTTTTCACCATCGGCGGGGATGGCACGCAGCGGGGCGGCAACGATCTCTTCCAGGAAGCCCGCCGGCGCGGCCACGCCCTGTCCGTGGTGGGCATCCCCAAAACCATCGATAACGATGTCGCCTACGTAGCCCGCACCTTTGGCTTCCAAACCGCGGTGGAGGAAGCCGCCAGGGTCCTCGTTGGCGCCCACACCGAGGCGCATAGCGTCGAATACGGGATTTCGCTGGTCAAACTGATGGGCCGGGATGCCGGGTTTATCGCCGCTGGAGCGACCATTGCCAACCAGGATGTCAATTTCACCCTTATCCCCGAAGTGCCGTTCAAGCTGGAGGGCGAAGGCGGTTTCCTCCCCACCCTCAAGCGGCGCGTCGCCCGCCGCAAACACGCGGTGGTGGTGGTCGCCGAGGGGGCCGGGCAGGACCTGCTGAACGCTGGGGAGCAGGGACGCGACGCCTCCGGGAACCCAAAGTACCGGGATATCGGCCTATTTCTGAAACAGAAGATCGAAACCTATTTCAAGGCGGAGAATATGCCGGCGATTGTCCGCTATTTTGACCCCAGCTACCTGATCCGCAGCGTGGCTGCGGATGCGGAGGATGCGATCCTGTGCGATCTCTTCGCGCGCAACGCGGCCCATGCCGCGATGGCCGGCAAGACCGGGCTCGTCATTGGCTACCTGCACGATGTGTTCATCCATGTGCCAATTGAGGTCCTGGCAAACCAGAAGAAACGGGTGGACCCTAACAGCGTATTCTGGCAAGCCGTGCTCGCCAGCACCGGCCAGCCAGCTCGTTTCGAATAAATGCCTAAGTGGCTGAAGCTGATCATCGGCATATTGCTCCTACCCGCCTGCGCCGGAGCGGTTGGCGCGTTGTGGATGGTCGTCCGCGCCACCGGCAAGGCCGATACCGTCTGGGTCGCCATGGTGGCCGGGGCGGGCTGTTGGTTCGCCATCTTTCTCCTGCTCCCCAAACCCATGTGGGTGTATGTGTTTGGACACGAACTCACCCACGCCCTCTGGACCTGGGCCATGGGCGGCCGGGTGAAGAAGTTTAGAGCCGGGTCTGAAGGCGGGCACGTGGTGGTCACTCGAACAAATTTCCTGATCGTCCTGGCACCCTATTTCTTCCCGCTCTATGCCGTTCTCGTCGTGCTGCTGTTTTTAGGCGGGAATTTAACCTGGAGCTGGAGCCGCTACGCCGTTTGGTTTCACCTCCTGCTGGGCATGGCGTATGCCTTCCACATCACCCTTACCCTGCACGTCCTGGGCGGCCGGCAATCGGACATCACCAGCCAGGGCTGGCTTTTCTCCAGCGTGATTATTTTTCTCGGGAACATCATCGTGCTGCTCATTGGCATCCCGCTGGTCATGCCCGATATCAGCGTTCAGTCCGCGATGGGCTGGTGGCTGCAATCGACCAGCCACGTCCTCGAACGCCTCCTTGCCGGCTTCTGACGACGCCCGTTTTCCCCAACCTTTCCGCCCCACCCTCAAATTGGAGCTTGAAATGCCGGCCAACTTCAGGCGAAATGCGCAAGCGGACCGACTACCAAGGCTATGGACCTAGGCGATATTCTGACCACTGAACAGATCATCACCGATTTGCGAGCGACCACGCGATGGGAAGCAATTGATGAATTGATCAACAATCTTGTCACTACCGGCAAGATCAAACCCGAACACCACGACGCGATTGCGGCGGTGGTGAAGAAGCGCGAATCTTCGATGAGCACCGGGATCGGCTTCGGCATTGGGATACCCCATGCTTCGACCGACCTCATTTCGGAAGTGGTCGGCGCCTTGGGACGTTCGCAAAAGGGCGTCAATTTTGACTCCCTGGACAACCAACCCGTTAACCTGGTGATGCTGTTCCTCGTTCCTCAGGGCCAGTTCCAGAAGCACCTGCATACGCTCGCAAACATCGCCAAACTCCTCCACAAAGCCGAATTCCGCCAAGCTCTCGAGCAGGCGCCGGACGCGGGATCCATCCTGCAGATCATCCGCCAGCAAAGCGGCAAGAAGTAGCTCCCACCTCCCAACCGGCCTGGCCGTAACGCCCCGAACCCGGGTTCCGAGGGTTCTTCGCCACTTGCGGATGCAAAATCCGTGCTAAGTTGTCGGTGGGTATTGCATTTGTTCTACCCACCAACCATTAAGCCGAAGGAAGACATGAAAAGGACAATGATCGTTGTCGCAGACCTGGGAACATTTAAAAGCTTTTCTCTGGAGGAAGACTCCACCACCCGAACACCTCGCCTGACACCCATCACCACCGAGGATTTTCCCGAGGCGCTCGGAAAAAGGCGCAATACACTGACGGTGATGGAGGGGAGATCCGCCAAGAACCACAGCAATCCGAGTTCGAATGCTTCCACCTCCGACGGAGAACAGCACAATATGGAGCTGGAAAAGCGCCGCAGGTCCATCAAGAAACTGGCCTCGAACATCGATCGCCTGCTATCCCCGGACAAGGAAGCTCGTTGCTTCCTGGCCGCACCTAAGGAAATTCTACAGCAGTTGCTGGATGAGTTACTGCCTGCCACCCGCAACCGCCTGGACAAGGCCCTGCCGCTGGACCTCACCCGGACCGACAAAAGCTGTCTCCTGGATCATTTCCTCAAGGCGGGATGATCGGGCTGGCTTAGCCCGAGAACCGGGGGAAGGGTCATTGCTCGAACGCAAGCCGGAGCCGGGCGATCCATTCCCCTGGCGGCCATGCCGCAAATCCGCGCGGGATTGGCTTGCGGTACACCAGCCTTATTGGATCATGTTGGGCGCTGATACTATGCGTTCAACAGGGTTTATCCAATTGGCCCGCGGCGGCTCGGCAGTTCTGATTACCGCGCTTTTCATTCTCTCCTGTCCTGCCGCTGAGGAAGCCCCACCGCCACCCTCCAAGTACACCAAATACGAGTACCGCATCCCGATGCGCGATGGCATCAAGCTCTACACCATTGTCTTTGCCCCGAAGGACAAAACCACGACCTATCCCATTCTACTCCAGCGCACCCCTTACAACCTCAAGCCTTACACGATCGACTCCGCCAAACTTCCACGGTCATTGCCGGATTCCTATCTCAAGGAGCAATTCATCTTCGCCCTCCAGGATGTCCGCGGACGCTACGCGTCAGGCGGCGAGTTCATGGATATGCGCCCTCACAAAGCCGTCAAGGCCGGTCCGCGCGACACGGATGAATCGACTGACGCCTACGACACCATTGACTGGCTCGTCAAGCATGTGCCCGGTCACAACGGCAACGTCGGCGTAGCGGGCATTTCCTATCTCGGTTTTTACGCCGCCGCCGCGCTGATCGATTCTCATCCGGCGCTCAAAGCGGTGTCACCTCAGGCTCCGGCAACGGATGTCTATGGAGGCGATGACATCCTCCACGGCGGCGGCTTCTGGCTGGCGCATGGTTTCGGGTTTTGGTACTCGTTCGATCAAAGCCTCGAGAATTCCACCCGGCAGGATTCCCGGCCTTTCGATTATAAGACACCGGATGGTTACCAGTTCTTCCTGCGCGATGAATCCATTTTCGAGATGGGGAAAACTGAGTTCCGTGACAAAGCCGGATCATGGAACGAGATCATGGCCAACGTAACCAACGCGGAATGGTGCGCCAGCCACGATCTCACACGTTTTCTCAAAAACCCCACCGCGGCCGTGCTCACCGTGGGCGGGTGGTTTGATGCCGAAGACCTCCATGGCACGCTCAAAACGTACGCGGTCCTGAAGACCAACGCCCCCGGCATTTTCAATGGTCTCGCCATGGGGCCCTGGGTGCATGGGGGCTGGCTCCGCGGCGACGGGCGAACGCTCGGCCCCCTGGACTTCCAATCAAACACCGCCGAGCATTTCCGCGACAACATTGAGCTGCCTTTTCTCCGCAAATATCTCAAGGGGCGGTCCAAAGAAACCGTCGAACCGGTCAACGTCTTTGAAACCGGCACCGCCGAATGGCGCTCTTTTGCGGTGTGGCCCCCGCCGAAGGCGGCCAATCGGACGCTCCTGCTCCAGTCGGGTGGCGGTCTTAGCTTCACCCTCCCTTCCGCCACCCCGGCGTTCACCGAATACGTCAGCGACCCGCGACGCCCCGTCCCTTTCACCGCCCGGATTGCCCCCGGCATGCCCAAGGAATACATGATTGAAGACCAGCGTTTCGCCGCCCGCCGCCCCGATGTGCTCGTCTTTCAGACCGAACCGCTGGAGCAGGATTTGACCGTGGCAGGCCCGTTGGCCGTCAGGTTGCATGCCTCCACCAGCGGCACGGATTGCGATTGGGTCGTCAAACTCATCGATGTTTACACCGGTGATTATCCGGACCCGGTGGATTTGCCCGCCGGCACGCGCATGGGCCACTACCAGCAACTCGTGCGCGGCGAACCTCTGCGCGCCAAATACCGCAACGGCTACAACCGTCCAGAGCCTCTCGAACCGGGCCGCATTTACGAATTCAAATACTCCCTGCCCGACATCTGCCACACTTTCCGCACCGGTCATCGGATCATGGTGCAGATCCAAAGCTCATGGTTTCCGTTGCTTGATCGAAACCCGCAGACGTTCTGCGATATTTACCGGGCGCGCCCGGATGCATTCCGCACCGCCACCCAGCGCGTTTATCATGATGCCGGGCACCCCTCGGCGATCACCTTGCCGGTGCTTTCAGCGAACCCGGCCAGACCCCGGGCAGCCCGTTCCAAACCGTGAGTTCTCCGGTGCTCAGAAAGAAGACCCCGGCCCGGCTCCGGCCGCGTTGGGTGGTGATGGTGAGCGGAACCCTGGTTCTGGCTGCGGCGGGATTTTGGCTGTGGCGGTTCCAGCAGGGCGATTCCACCCGTGCGGCGGGCTCCGGCTCCGGCCGCGCATTCCGCCTCCCCGAGGAACGCCAGGCGCAAGCGGAGTATGCCGGATCTGAATCCTGCCGCGAATGTCACAGCGAAGCTTATTATCTCTGGCAAGCCTCCCACCACGGCCTCGCTGAGCGCGGCGTTTCAGCCGCGCTCGACCGCGCGGCTTTCGATCCCGATCGCTCATTCCATCACGGCTCGCAAGTGACCCTTCTCGGGTGGAGCAATGGCTCCGCTCGGGTCACCGCCCTCGGACTCTTCCGCAGCAATGAAGTCTTTGCCGTGGAACGTGTCATCGGGCACTACCCGCTGCGCCAGTTCCTCGTGCCTTTCCCCGGCGGACGCCTGCAAACCCTCGAAGCCTCCTATGACCCGCGCTCAAACGAATGGTTCAACGTCTATGGCGCCGAAGACCGGCAACCCGGCGAATGGGGCCACTGGACAGGACGCGGCATGAATTGGAACAGCATGTGCGCCGCCTGCCACAACACCCGCGTGCGCAAGAATTACGACGAAGCTTCCGACTCCTACCACACCTCCATGGTGGAATTGACGGTGGGCTGCGAAGCCTGCCATGGACCGCTTAAACGCCACAACGAATGGCAGCTGAGTCACGGCAAGTCCGGCGTAACCGACCCCACCATCACGCGCGCCACCCGCCAGCAGGTGCTGGATACTTGTGGCTTTTGCCATGCACGCCGCGCTGATTTAACCGGTGATTTTAAGCCCGGCGACGCATTCATGGATCACCTGCATCCCTCGGTGGTGGACGAAACAACCGCCTACCACCCCGATGGCCAGGTGCGCGATGAAAACTACGAGTTCTCCGCTTTTCTCGGCAGCAAGATGCACCAGGCCGGAGTTTATTGCCTGGATTGCCACAACCCGCACTCGGCTAAAACGCTGCTGCCTGGAAATTTCCTGTGCCTTCGCTGCCATGATGGATCCCGCACGAACGCACCTGTCATTGACCCCGTCCGCCACTCTCACCACCGGGTTTTTGGCTGCGATACCAACGGGGTCCTGGCCAGCCAGGACGTGGCCTCGTATGACCCGCGCAAAATCAAGGAAACCGGCGGCGAGTGCATCAACTGCCACATGCCCCAGACTGCTTACATGCAGCGCCATTGGCGGCACGATCACGGATTCACCATCCCCGACCCATTGCTCACGAAGGAGCACGGCATCCCCAACGCGTGCAACCGCTGCCATGCCGATCAATCCACCGATTGGTCCATTCAGTGGACCGACCGCTGGTATGGCGAAAAGATGAACCGTCCGACGCGCGAACGCGCCCGCTGGCTGGCCCGCGCCCGCGCCGGAGACTCTTCCGCGCGCGATCCGCTTCTCAAATACCTGGGCCAGGAGCCGATTCCCTATTGGCAGGCCTCCATCATCAGGCTCCTCGCCTCATGGGCTGGTGAACCAAAAGTTTACAGCGCGCTGCTGGCCCGGGTGGACAGCACCAACGCGCTCGTTCGCGCCGAGGCGATCAACAGCCTCGCCCCGCTCCTCGAAGGCTCGGGAGACTCCCCGTTGCGGAGCAGAATGGAAAGCGGGCTCCTCGATCCGGTCCGCGCGGTGCGCGTGGCTGCGGCCCGCGCGCTCCAGGATAAAGTGGACCTTGGCCACGGGGCCGGGAGCGAGCTGCTGCACAGCTTGAACTTCAACGCGGACCACCCGTCCGGCCAGTTTCAAAAGGGACTCCTTTACCTCACCCGGCAGGACCGGCGTTCACTCGGCCATTTTCTCAAAGCCATCGAATGGGACCCATATTCGCCGCCGTTCCACTCGCAATACGCCGCCGCCTTGAGCCTGTTTGGAGACACCGCGGCCGCCGCCCGCCACCTAGTGGACGCCAGCCGGCTACTCCCCAACAGTGGCGATATCCAATATCAACTCGCGCTGGCGGCGAATGAGCTCGGCTCCCCAGCCGACGCCACAGCCCATCTGGAAAACGCAGTACGGCTGGACCCGCGCCATTATCGCGCCTGGTACAACCTGGGACTGGCGCGCAATGCGCAGGGCCAGCCTGACGCCGCGCTTGAAGCGCTCACGCAAGCGGAAGCGCTTGAGCCCGGCAATCCGGATCCTGCCTATGCCCGGGCCACGATTCTCGCGCGCCTTGGACGAGACCCCGAAGCCCTGCAAGCGCTATCGAGGGTGCTCTATTTAGCACCTTCCCACACCGAGGCGCTGCAATTGCAGCGGCGGCTGAAGCGGTAAGGAGAGCGGGAGCCTTCAGCCGAAGCTGAAGTGGAAGCCATTGGCTGCCTTATGGGTCTCAGGTTAAGGGCGAAAGGTCAAGATCAGCGTCAGGTCAGTAGAATCCGGGAGCCCAACCCTGCGTTCAACAGAAAGAGTCCGAAACGAGGGGTGACGGCGGGGTGGAAACGGAATTCGCCCGCCCCCCCGGCTACTCAATTCGTTTCACAATGACCAGCCAGGCCGTTTCGTTGGGAGCGTTTCCGCCCAGAACCAAAGTCTCTCCCTTGGGCAGGGCTTGAGTCTGCTTAACGACCTTTTCGCCTTTGCCAAAGTGGTTTACTTCCACCTTGTTATTGCCGAGATTCTTGACCTCGATTTCGCAGCGCTCGCTCAGCGTGACCCTGGTGGACTCGCCCTCAGTCACTTTGAAATCTTTGCGGGTTTCCTCGAAATAATTGGTCCACTTCAGGGGCAGTTCCTTGAGCTTTTTTCGGGTTTCCTCCCCGACCGGTTTGTGTTTTGGATTGGGGGATTTGCGATCGTTGGTGCCCCACAAAAGCTGCGCTTCGACCTTGATCTCAGCAGCCCACGTGGCGCATTCAAGTGTCAGGAAACAAACAAGCACCGGCAGCCAGACCAGGCTCCCTGCGGTGATAATTCTACGTCTCATGTCCCAGTGAATAATACAAGGTCAATAGGCTGTCGCAAGTTGATCCTCAGCGGGGTATGGCAGCCAAACCAGAGTGGTTCCGGAATTAAAGTCACGGTAGGTAAACGCCCCCGGCGTTGCCAGGGAGGTCTCGGCTCCGGCGGACGCCCCACCTTGCTTCAACGCGACAAAACCGGCCAGGCAGACCAAGGCAAGGGCGGTGGCCGGCACCAGTAACCGCCGCAACTGGGCAAACCATGAAACCTGCACCTCGGGAGCTGGCTGAGCGGATACGCTCTCGATTTGGCGCTGGATCTTAGACCAGTAAAATTCACGTGATTCCGGCAGGCGAATCCCACGGTCGAAGCCCACCAGAGCCTGACGGGTGTTTTTCAGTTCCCCCAACAAGCCGGTTGCCTCGCGGTCTTTAGCCAGCCACGACGCGACTTCGCGGGCTTCCGCGTCTGGCAACTCGCCATCCAGAAAAGCTTGCAGCTTCAGTTCAGACTCATGGTCTTTCATTTTGAATCCTTCTTCAAATCAACCAGCAGCGCCGCGAGCCGGCGGCGCGCGTAAAACAGGCGCGACATGACGGTTCCAATTGAGCAGCCCATAACCCGGGCGATTTCTTTATATTCCAAATCATCAAATTCATGCAGCACGAGAACGGTTCGATGCTCATAGGAGAGCTGGCCCAGGGCCTGGTCTATGCGCTGCCTAAGCTCAACCCGCTCCAACCCCGCCGTGGGGTTGACTATCACCACCGGCATCTGGCGCTCAATGCCGCCCGAATCCTCCGCGATGGCCTCAACCGACTCCGTACGGTGCCGTTTCTGCTTGCGCAACTGGTCCAGGCAAAGGTTGATGACGATCCGCGTCATCCAGGTGCCAAAACTGGACTCCCCGTGGAACTGGGCCAGCTTTTGCCACCCCTTCACCCACGCTTCCTGTGAAAGATCAATCGCCTCCTCCTCACTCCGCATGATGGTGTAGGCGCGGGCGTAAATCTTATCACGATGCCGCGCCACCAGCTCCTCAAAAGCCACCATCTCGCCTTGCTGCGACGCCCGCACCAACGCTTCATCACCGGCGGAAGAATAGTGCGATTCTATCATTGGTTCGACGGAGTCCAATCTCCTGCTATTCAACTCTATTTACAGTTTTCCTTTGGTCGAAGGCAACTGCCCCGCGATCCGCGGGTCCTGCTGGCAGGCGAAATCGGTCGCCTTTGCAAAAGCCTTGAACAATGCTTCTATAACATGATGTGGTTCGGTCCCATACAGCAATTCCAAATGCAGATTGCACCGCGCCTCATTGGCAAAACCCTGAAAAAACTCCCGCGCGAGCCCAAACCGGAAGGCGCTGGACATATCCTGCTGTTTCTCCCGAGCCGTGATGGCCTTAAAATCGTAATTATCCAGTCCCCGCCAAACCAGGTAGGGACGCCCGCTGAAGTCAATAACGCACCGGGCAAGGCATTCGTCCATTGGCACGTGCGCCTC
>JBBQYD010000168.1:0-9912 GCA_038209025.1 Verrucomicrobiota bacterium
GGCGTTGCTGCTGGTGGTGCTGCTCCTGGGGCTGGCCCGGATGTTCTCCCTGGACTGGCTGCCCGCCATCGCCCTGGGTTGCATCGGCGCTTTGGAGTGCGCCTGGCACTTCAACCGCTTCAACCCGGCGAATCCCACCCAACCGCTGACCTGGTATCTGCTATTCCTCGCTGTCTTTGCGGCGTTTCCGTTCCTTTTCCGCAGGCGGTTCGCGGATAGCATTGTTCCGTGGGCGGCGGCGGCCATGGCGGGGCCGCTCCAGTTCTTGCTGGTTTATCGGCTGATCACGGCCGCTTATCCGAATGCCACCATGGGCTTGCTGCCGGCAGCCTTCGCTTTGCTGCCGTTGCTCAGCCTCGTGGTGGTGCTGAAAGCCGTGCCTGCGGAACCTCCGGCCCGGATGACCCAACTGGCCTGGTTTGGCGGGGTGGCGTTGTTCTTCATCACGCTGATATTCCCGATCCAGTTCGAACGGCAATGGATCACCATCGGCTGGGCGTTGGAAGGCGCCGCCCTGCTGTGGCTGTTCCACCGGCTGCCACACCCGGGGCTGCGGCTGACCGGTGTGGGGCTGCTCATCATCGCCTTTGTGCGGCTGGCGTTTAACCCGGCGGTCCTCGCTTACCATGCGCGCAGCGCCGCCCCCATTTTCAACTGGTATCTGTACGCCTATGGCATCGCCACGGCCTGCTTGTTTGTGGGGGCCCGGTTGCTGGCTCCGCCCCGGGGCGAGGTGGCCGGCGTGAACCTGCCGCCCATCCTGGAAGGCCTCGGCACCGTGCTGGCCTTCCTGCTGCTCAATATTCAAATCGCTGATTTCTTCAGCCCGCCCGGCTCCACTCTCACCTTTCAGTTCAGCGGCAGTTTTGCCCGGGACATGACCTATTCCATCGCCTGGGCGTTATTCGCGTTGGTGCTGCTGGTGGTTGGGATTGTGAAACGGTCGCGCGCGCCGCGACTGGCCGCCATCGGCCTGCTCAGTGTTACGATCCTCAAGCTTTTCTTCCATGATCTTGCGCGGCTCGGCCAGCTCTACCGCATTGGCGCGCTGGTCGGCGTGGCGATCATTGCCATGCTGGCTTCGCTGGCCTACCAGCGGTTTTTCACCGCCACCGCCAAAACCAAGCAACCTGAAAATGAGACGCATGAGACGATTCCTTGACGGCCTCGCGGCGGGCCTGAGCCTGTTCGCCCTGGCCGCCAGCGGTCACGCCGCCAGCCTGCCCGGCGCCTGGCAGCACGAGCAACAGTTCCAGGTGTCCGCCCCCGGGCTGACCAGGATCAGTCTGCCGGTGCAAACGATCGATCAAGCGCGCCCCGGCCTGGAGGACCTGCGGTTGTATGATGATTCCGGACGCGAGGTCCCGTTCGTCACCGAGCGTCCCCGCCCCGCCCCTAGATTGATCCGCGCCGCGAAATCTTTCCAGGCCGCCCTCAACCCGAACAACACGGTCGTCACGATGGAAACCGGTTTGGCCCAACCCCTGGAATCGGTCACCCTGGAAAGCCCCGCCCCGGAGTTTATCAAATCGGTGCAGGTTAGCGGTTCCACGGATGGCAAATCGTGGCAATCGCTGGCCCAAGGCCGGCCCATTTTCCGGCAGCGCTATGGTGCCGGCCAGCTTGGCGTGGCGCTCCCGCAAATCGGCGAATGGCGGTGGCTGCGGCTGACCATTGATGACCGGCGCAGCCCGCCAGTACCGTTTTCCGGCGCGCAGGTCCACGCCGCCGCCCCTGAGCCGGCCGCCAAAGAAACCCTGCCCGCCGCCATCCACGAGCGCCACGAAAACCCGGGAGAAACCCGCATCAGCCTGAACCTGGGCGCCGCCAGCCTGGATGTAAGCAGCGTGGCTCTGGAAACCTCGGAGCCGCTCTTTATGCGGCAGGTTACCGTGGCCGTGCCGCAGATCACCGAAAACACCATCCGGGAACAAACCATTGCCCGCGGCACGGTTTACCGGGTGGCGGTGGAGGAGCAGCCGCTCAGCGAATACTTGTCTGTGCCGGTCGAAAACCAGGTGCGCTCGCGCGAGTTGGTGCTGCTGATTCGCAACCAGGATAGCCCCCCCCTGAACATTTCCCGGGTCCGCGTGGAGCGGCGTCCGGTTTACCTGGTATTCCACGCGCAACAGCCGGGAGCCTACCACCTGCTGAGCGGCAACCGCCGTTGCGCGGCCCCCGCGTATGACCTGGCCGCGCTCGGGATGAATCTTCGCCGGACGCCGGTCCGGGACCTGGAGTTCTCGCCGCTGGCCGACAACCCTGGCTATCGCGAGCCGGAGGTTTTGCCGGGCGTGGGAGCGGAAGGCTCAAAGCTGGACGTCGCCGCCTGGCGTTACCGCAAAGCGGTGAAACCGAAAGACACCGGTGTGCAGCAAATCGAATTCGACCTGGACGTAATGGCCCATGGGGCGCGCGGCTTTGGTGATCTGCGCGTCCTGCGTGCCGATACCCAGGTCCCCTTCATCCTGGAACACACGTCCATCAGCCGGTCCCTCGCCCCGGAAGTCACCCTCACCAACGAACCCCGGCAGCCGAATCTCAGCCGCTGGATGCTCAAGTTGCCGCGCAAAGGCTTGCCGGTTGACCGCCTGCGTTGTGCCGCCGATTCACCGCTCTTCCGCCGCGAAGTGACGCTTTGGGAGGAGGCCACCGGCGATCGCGGGGAAACCTTCCGACGTCACCTCGGCTCGGCTGTCTGGCTGCGCACTCCGGATCAGACAAGTGGCGACTTCTTCCTGACCCTCCAACAGCCACCCACCAGTGACACCCTGCTGCTGGAAACTCACAACGGCGACAACCCGCCCGTTCAACTCAAGGGTTTTCAGTTCTTTTACCCGGCCACCCGCATGTTGTTCAAAGGGAAATCCGGCGATGAACTGCTCCTGTATTACGGCAACCCGCAGACCGGACCTCCCGACTACGATTTGAGCCTGGTGGCCGGCCAACTGCTCGCCGCCGACAAGCTGGCGCCTGCGCTTGGCGGCGAAGAACAGCTTAAGAAATCACCCTGGGGGGACCGTCAACCCGGCAAGGGTGGCGTGGTTTTTTGGGGCATGCTCGCGCTGGTTGTCATCGTGCTCCTGGTGGTAATCGCCCGGCTTCTGCCCAAGTCCGCGGCCTGATCGCCGAACGTCCGGCTGAGCCCGTCCACGGGTCACTGTTCCATCATCCCCGTTCAGCCGGTTGCGCCCGGTCCCAGGAGCGTTTCGCGGCGGGCGCGCTCGAGGTGGCCGCGGACTTCTTCATCGGTGGTTTGCAGGAAATCCGCGTACCACGTCCCGATGGCAAAGAAAGGCTCGGGCATCTCGCCGCAGACCACGTCATCCGCCTCCGCCCGGAGCTGCCCGCAGGTATCGCGCGCGCCGATTGGCGCGGCCACACAGATCAGGGCCGGACTGCGCAGGCGCAAGGCGCGCACGGCTGCCCGCATGGTGGCCCCGGTCGCCAGGCCGTCATCGACCAGGATTACCCGTCTGCCTTGCGGATCGGGTCCCGGCTGGCCGCCGCAATACGCTTGTTCGCGCCTGGCCAGCTCCGCCTCCTCCCGCCTCGCCACCTCCTCGATTTGCGCCGGGGAGATGCTCAATCGACTCACGATATCCTCATTGAGAACGCGCACACCGCCCGAGGCAATGGCCCCCATCGCCAACTCCTCGTGACCTGGCACCCCCAGCTTGCGCACGATAAAAACACTGAGCGGCGCGCGCAACGCCCTCGCCACTTCGTAACCCACCGGCACACCGCCCCGGGGCAGCGCCAGAATCAGCACCGTGGGATCGTCCGCATAGCAGGCGTGAAGCTTGCGGGCAAGATACCTGCCGCCGTCCGACCGGTCTTGGAATCGAGGTCTCATGCCAGTTCCAGGTAATGCGTCAGCGCCGACGCTCCACCACCCGGGCGACCTGGCTGGCAAACCACCCGGCATTGCCCAACGAGCCAGCCAGTGGGACACCGCTCGCGTCAAATCGGATTTCCGGTTTCATCATAAGTTGAAGGTGGAATTCTCACGACGTTCCAATAGACGACTTTTGCGCCGTCGTGGCAACTGGCGAATAACCCCAGGCCGGAATTTACTTCCGGGTCGCCGGGGCGTTGGTGGGGGACGCAGCAGGTGCGCCCGGCGCCTTCGGCTCCGGGGGGCCGGCGAGTTGCAGAATTCCAAAAATGAAGGTGCCGACGGAGAGCGCCATGAAGCCCAGCAAAACGAATTTGTGAATGGGTTTCACGGGCACCGATCAGCGATAGCGCTGGCTGGCCAGCCAACCCCAGGCCACCCCCATGACCAAACCCACCGTATGCGCGGTGTTGGCGATATGTCCCAGCATTCCCGTCAGACACAGCACATACCAGATGAGCATCATGATGACGGTGTACTGATGCACGAAAAGACCCGAGCCGGGATCGAATTTCCCACGAATCCAGATATAACCGAGCAGTCCATAGACGACGCCGGACATACCGCCGAAGACCGGCCCGGAGACAAAGTACTGCGCCACGTTGGAGCAGATACCGATGATCGCCACCAGCAGCGCCAGCGTCCGGGTGCTTTGCCGGCCTTCAATCATGCTCCCAAGATCCTTCAGCCATAGCATATTGAAAAAGATATGGAGAAAAGTGAAATGCAGAAAAATCGGCGTGATCAGCCGCCACATCTGCCCGCTGCGAATTTCCTGCAGCGGCTTCTCCACCCCCAGGGGGCTGGAAATGAAAAGGGCCGAGACTTGCCCCATCTCGGCGCCGAAACGCGACATCAGGAAGACCCCCGCGCTGATAACGATCAGCGCGATCGTCAGCGGCCCCATCCCGTAGGCTGTCAACGGCCTGAATAGATCCCGGCGGCTGCGCGTTTTTTTCCGGTAAGCCGCCTCCTCTTGCTCCTGCTTGCTCCGCAACGCGGCCGCGCTCTGCGCCTCCGAGCGGAATTTCACGTCGCCCGGGTTGCCGCAGAAATCCCGCAGGAGATCCCCCGCCCGCACGAGGGTGTCTTCGTCTTTGACCCAGATACCCCAGACATCAGCCGGTTCCTGCTCCACATGGTTCTCGATTCCCTGCACAAAAAGGTAATCGCCAAAGGTGCGGGCCGCCGCTTCGTCGGGCAAATGGCCAATCAATCGCATACCGGTTTAGACTAGCCGCAAAACCAACGCCCGCAAAACTAAAACGGAGTGGCACCTCGCCGGCGGGCGCCTGACGCCGGCCCAGCCAGCCAGGGGCGGAACCAATCGGCGCAGCTTCATTTTACGGCCGCCGGACGGCGTTCATCTGTTTCCGCCACTGGCGGATTTGTTCCCAGCGGCGGCTGTCCGCGTTCGGGGGATCAAACCGGGAGGCATCCACATCCTCGTAAAGGGCGCGATGCAGTTCCGGCTGAAAGCCGGGATTGAATGCATTGGTTTGAGCTGAGACTTGCTGACGCCACGCCGCCAGGGCGCCCCGCAAGGCGTTAACCCGGGACGGTTCTTTGGCTGACAGATCGTTCGTCTCGCCCAGATCCCGGGCAAGGTTATAAAGTTCCACGCGCCCTTCCTCATAATACTCGATCAGCTTCCAATCGCCTTCCCGCACGGCGCCTTCCGGCTGGCTGCCCTGGTTGGTATAGTGGGGGAAATGCCAGAAGAACGACCGCCGCGGAGCCGGGTCGCCGCCGAGCAGCAGGCGGGAGAGGGTCTCGCCGTCCAACCCCGCCGGAACTGCACCATTCGCCAGGTCCAGCAGCGTGGGCAGCCAGTCCAGGTTGGACACCGGCGCAGACACCACGCGGCCCGCCGGCACGTGCCCCGGCCAGCGGACAATCAGGGGAATGCGCAGGCCTCCCTCCTGCAAAAATCCTTTGCCGGCGCGAAACGGGGTGTTGTGCGTAATCCGCTCGTGCCCTCCCTCCGGAACGTGCAAGCCGCCGTTGTCCGAGGTGAAAATCACCAGGGTCTTGGAGGACAGGTTGAGCGCCTCCAGACGGGCCAGCAGCAGGCCCACGGTGTCGTCCAACGTCTCAATGACCGCCGCATAAACCGGATCGAACGCCTTGGGGTTGCGGGCGACGGTGCTTTGCCGGGCCGCGAAAGGAATATGCGGCGAGTTGTGCGCCAGGTACAAAAAGAACGGACGCTCGCGGTTGGTTTCCATGAAGCTGATGGCCTGCCGGGTGAGATCATATTCGCCTTTGCCGCCTTCGGTTTCGGAGGGCTGGGTCACGGCATTGCCGGGGTGGTAGAAGCCAAAACCCTGCTCCAGGGGACCGAAACCTTTGCCGCCCAGGTGCCATTTGCCAATACAAGCGGTGGCATAGCCGGCGTCCTGAAGATGCTCGGCGATGGTGCGCTCCGCCAGCGGCAGTTGCTGGTTAATGACCGGGTGCAGCAGCTTTTGGGAGGGGGCGTCAGGGCGGCCCGGCAAGAAGGTCGTGAGCCGCAGCCGGGCCGGATGTTTGCCGGTGAGGATCGCCGCGCGGGACGGGGAACAAATCGGTTGCGCGCAGTAAGCGGTGGTGAAACGGGTCCCCGCGGCCGCCAGCCGGTCCAGGTTTGGGGTATGATGCTCAGCCCGGCCGTAACACCCGAGATCGTTGATGCCCAAATCGTCGGTCAGAATGAAAATGATATTCGGCGCCGGATTGGTCTGGGCGTTTACCGGGGCCAGCATGGCCAGGAGCACCGCAAGCAAATGGATAACGGACGTTTTCATTTCGTAATATGGACCAGCACCCAGCCTAGCGAGCCGCGCAAAACTGTCACGGAACAATTTTCGCAAGCAGCAACAGATCCGGTCCCATCTGCCTCCACCGCACGCGCTCCAGGCGGATAAAGTCCTCGCGCTTTTCGGCTCCGTCCCCGGCAACCGCCCGCCTGGCCCGCCCGCCGCCGAGAATCTTTGGCGCATAGAAAAAGGCGACTTGGTGCGCGAGACCCTGGGAAAGAAAACCCGCCGCCGTCTCCCCGCCGCCTTCCACCAGCAAGGAAGTAACCGCTCTTTTGCCCAACTCCTGGAGCAGCCAGCGCAGGTCGAGGGATCGCGCGCCTTTCTGCTGGTTGCGCGGACACCTCCACACGCTGACCTTCCGCGCCAGGGCTTTGACAGAGGCGGCCGGAGCCGCAGGGCCGACCACCACGGTAGTGAGGCTGGCGGAGGCGTCGGTCAGCACCCTCGCGGCCAGCGGCACTCGGGCGGCGGGGTCGAGCACCAGCCGCAGCAACGGCCTGGGCTTCACGCGCCTGCTCAACCGCAGGGTCAGCGACGGATCATCCGCCACAATCGTGCTCACCCCGGCCAGGATGGCGTCCGCTTCAAACCGGAGCCGCATGGCGAAACGGCGCGAAAGCTCGCTGGTGATCCATTTGGACTGGCCGGATTCAGTCGCGATCTTGCCATCCAAAGTCATGGCGGCTTTGATCGTGACATAAGGAGTGCGATTTACCATCCAGTGGTTGAACGCCGCGTTCAGTTCCGCGCACTCCCGGGCCAGCTTTCCCTGGGCGGTTTCGACCTTGAGGCCCGCGTCCGCAAGCAACTTCAGGCCGCGCCCCGCATGGCTGGGATTGGGGTCAGAGGCTCCCACCACAACGTGTTTGATGCCGGCGGCGATGATCGCCTCGGTGCAGGGAGGGGTTCGACCGTGGGTGCAGCAGGGCTCCAGGGTAACGTAAAGGGTGGCTCCCTTGGCCGTATAGCCATTCCGCGTGGCGTCGCGCAGGGCTTCGATCTCCGCATGGGGTTCGCCGGCTTGCCGATGGAACCCCTGCCCGAGAAGGCGCGTTCCCCGGACCAGCACCGCCCCCACCATGGGGTTGGGAGCCACAGTGCCGCAGCCCTTCCGGGCGAGCCGGAGGGCAAGGCGCATGAGCCGCTCGTTCATTCTTTGAACAAGGCTTCGGAAAACTGGCGGGCGTCGAAGGGCTGCAAGTCATCCGGCTGCTCGCCGACGCCGATGAACTTGATGGGCAAGCCCAGTTCTTTTTGGATGGCAACCACCATCCCCCCTTTGCTGGTGCCGTCCAGCTTGGTCACAATGAGCCCGCTCAAGGGGACGGCTTTGTGGAATTCGCGCGCCTGGTTGAGGGCATTCATGCCCGTGGTGGCATCGAGCACCAGCAGCACCTCGTGCGGCGCCCCCGCCAGTTGTCTGCCAATGACTCGATGAAGCTTCTGCAGCTCCTGCATGAGATTGTGCTTCGTGTGCATCCGGCCGGCAGTATCCACAAAGAGATACGCCGCATTCCGCGATTGGGCGGCGGTGACCGCGTCATGCGACACTGCGGCGGGGTCGGCGCCATAGGCCCCCGCAATGACCGGCACCTTGAGCCGCTGCCCCCAAAGCTTGAGCTGCTCAATGGCGGCGGCGCGGAACGTGTCGCACGCGGCCAGCAGAACGGTCTCGCCCCGTTCCTGCACGAGATGCGCGAGCTTGGCGGCCGTGGTGGTTTTGCCGGTGCCATTGACCCCCACGATGGAGACGACCGTGAGACCGGAGGCCGCCCGGACCAACTCGGGCGCATGCACGGTGAAATTGCTTTCCACCACTCGGGCGGCGATGGCAAAGACGTCCTCCCCCGCACCGCCTTGCGATTCATAGGAGCGTTTCACTTCCTCGATGATCTGCGCCGCCAGGGCCATCCCCAGATCAGCGCCGATCAGCGCGGCCTCCAAATCCTCGATGCCGCCCTGGTCAAGCCGGGGCGAACGGGTGACGATCCGTTTGATTTCCTGGGTCAGCTTGCTGTGCGTCTTCTGCAGACCCGCTTTGATTTTCGAAAAAAGTCCCATGTTGTTGAAAAAATCAGGCTGGGGCGGCGGCGTGGGGCCGGCGTTCGGCCAGTCGCGCTTTCAGCCGCTCCACCGCGGCATAAGGAAGTTTGATGGTGCCGATGAGCGGACGGCCTTTGTTCATGCCGTGGCAGTCCGATCCGCCGGTTGCCAGCAAATTGAGCTGAGCTGCCATACCCAGGTAATATTCGGTAACCGAAGGCGAATGTTTGGTGTGGTAGCATTCGATGCCATCCAGACCCTCGGCGACCATGCCGGGAATGAGATGGTCCACTCGGTTCAACGCGGGATGGGCGAGCACCGCCAGTCCACCGGCGCCGTGGATGAGGTTCACGGCCTCGGCCACGGAGACTTTGGCTTTGGGAACCCACGCGAACCGGTGTTTCTTGAGGAAACGCTCGAACGCTTCATCCAGGCTGGAACAGATCCCGGCCTGAACCAGCGCGCGCGCCACATGCGGGCGGCCCGGCGCCCGGCAATTCGCCAATTCAAAAACCGTCTCCGCTTTCAAGGGAATTTTCCGCTCGTTAAGCAGTGCCACAATGCGCCAGATGCGGTCTTGCCGGGCCTGCTGGAACCGCTCCGTTTCAGCGAGAAACCGCTGGTTATTCAAATCGATCCCATAACCGAGGATATGCACCTCGTTTTCCCCCTGCTCCGCCGTCAGTTCGGTCCCGGAAATGAACTCGATGCCGTGCCGGGCGCAGGCAGCCGCGGTCGGAACCCCTCCTTCCACCGTGTCGTGGTCAGTTAAGGATATGGCGCTCAAATGGTTGTGCGCGGCGGCGGCGACAAGTTCCTCAGGCGAATAGGTGCCATCGGAAAAAGCCGTGTGCAAATGGAGATCAGCGAACATTTAAGGATCCGGACAGACCGTGATCAGGTTGCCTCGCGGGCCGGACGCATCAACTCGCCCTTGACCTTATCGAGTATGCCATTGACGAACTTGCCGCTATCCTGGGTCGAGAACTTCTTGGCGATATCCACCGCCTCATTGATGCTCACCACCGGGGGAATGTCATCCCGGTGCAACATCTCGAAGATAGCCAGCCTCAAGATGTTACGATCCACGGCCGCAATGCGGTGCAACTCCCAGTTCTTCGCGTGCTTCTGGATGATGCCGTCCGCTTCCTCCCGTTGCTTCAACGCCCC
>JBBQYD010000169.1:0-9897 GCA_038209025.1 Verrucomicrobiota bacterium
CGTGGTCAAGCTCCGTGGGCATGCTGGCCGCGTATCGCGTGATGCAGGCCCTGGGGGGCGCGGCGGGCATGGTGATCGCGCGGGCGGTGGTCCGCGACCTGTTTCACGAGCGCGAGGCCGCCCGCATGTACTCGCACCTCATGCTGGTAATGGGCGTTGGCCCGGTGCTTGCCCCCACCCTCGGCGGCCAGGTGCTGCGCTTCGGCAATTGGCGCGTGATCTTTTTCATCCTGGCTGGCTTTGCAGTGCTCTGCCTCGTCCTGTCGGCGCGCGCACTGCCGGAAACCTTGCCGCCCGAACGGCGGGTGCGCGGCGGCGTATCCGGCGTGTTTCACGCGTTTGCCACGCTGTTGCGCGAACCGCATTTCCGCACCTTCAGCCTGGTGGCTGGGTTTGGATCGGGGACGCTCTTCGCCTACATTTCCGGTGCACCTTTTGTCTTTATGGAACTGCATCACATTTCCGAGCAGCACTTCGGCTTGCTCTTTGGCCTGAATGCGGCTGGTTATATCGGCGGCGCGCAGTTGAATCATCGCCTGTTGCGCCGGGGCGATCCGCGCAAGGTGCTGAAAGCCGCGGCCGGCTTTGGCATGGCGTCCGGCATCCTCCTGGCGGTCTGCGGAGCTACTGGCTGGGGCGGACTCCCGGCCTTGTGGGTCCTGTTGTTCGCCTGCCTGTTTTCCCTGGGGCTGGCCGGTCCGAACGTGGCCGCGCTGGCGTTGGCGCCTTTTGGAAAACACGCCGGCAGCGCTTCCTCGCTGCTGGGCACCGCTCAGTTTCTGATCGGCAGCCTTGCGGGCGCGGCGGTCGGGTTCTTTCACAACGGCACCGCCATCCCGATGACCGCTACGGTGGCGCTTTGCTGCGCGGGGAGCTACCTCGCCCTGACCACCCGCCACGCGCGCGAACTCCCCGCGCCACTCCCGCCATCATGAGGCCTCGGGAGCGGCTTCGGCCGCCCGTGCCAGCCGCTGCCCCTCCGCCACATTCACAAAGGCCAGGATGCCGCCCCCCACCACGAAAAACGCAATCACCGAAAGTATGGCGCCACGGCTGGAACCGCTGAACGCGACCACCGCGCCGAAGGTCAGTGGCCCGATGATGCCGGCAAATTTCTCCACGACCGCGAAAAAGCCGAAGAACTCGCCCGCTTTGGAACGGGGGATCAAGCTGGCGAACAACGAACGGCTGAGCGCCTGGGCGCCCCCCTGCACCATGCCCACCAGGATCGCGAGGATCAGGAAATGGGTCGCGTTCTTCATGTAATACCCCAGCACACTGATCCCGGTGTAAACCGCCAGCGCCAGAAAGATGGAGCTCTTCGCCCCGATTTTGCCGGCCAAACCCCCGAATAGAAACGCAAATGGCACGCCCACAAACTGAGTCAAAAGGACGGCCGCAATCATATCGCCTTCCCGCAGGCCAATGCCGCTCCCATAGATCGTCGCCATGCGGATGATGGTGCCGATGCCGTCGTTGTAAATGAGGAAGGCCAGCAGCATGAGGAATGCGTTGCGGAATTTCTTCAATTCAGAAAAGGTTCCCGAAAGGCGTCTGAAAGCCGCGCGCAAAGGGGCTGCCGTCGGCGCGCCGTCCGCCCCCGGGCGCACGGGCGGTTCAGGGACCTTCCGAAACAAGGGCAGGCTGAACAACCCCCACCAGATCGCCACCGACAGAAAGGCCAGCCGGGTGGGCAGGGTTTTTTGCTCCGGGGTTGCCGCCGGTCCGTAGGAAAGCCCGAACCATTCCGGGTGAGTGATCCAGGCGAGATTCAAAGCCAGCAGCAAACCGCCGCCAATGTATCCCAGGGCATACCCGGCAGTGGACACCCGGTCCACCTCGTCATCGCGGGCCACGTGCGGCAGCAAGGCGTCGTAAAAGACAAAACTGCCGTTGGCGCCGATGTTCGAAATGATGAACAACGCCAAAGCCAGCATCCAGAATCCCTGCTGCACGAAAAACATCAGCCCCACGGACACCAGGGCAATCATCAGGAAAATGGCGATCATCCGTTTCTTGATCGGCGCGAAATCCGCCAGCGCCCCCAAGATCGGCGCCAGCACCGCAATGAGCACCATGGCCAAGGTGGTCGCGATGGAGAAGCGCACCTCGGCCACCTGCGGTGCCACCCCGGCGCTCGCCACCCGGCCATAGTAGATCGGGAAGATGGCCGTTATAATCACGGTCATGAACGCCGAATTCCCAAAATCGTACATGGCCCAGGCGCGCAGCTCCGGCCGGTGGAGCCCCAGTTTTTCCAGCCAACTCCGGCCGGCCACCGCGCTGGCCGCCGGGTTCGTTTCCACCGGTGTGCTCATATGATTATTGAGTTTTAACCCGGCTCGCGTTTGTTTCAATGCGGATTGTGGCTCCCCTGGCGTTCACCAGGGCGTCTCCCCGGCTTCTGCCCGGGCGCTCTCAAGAAAGGTTTCCAAAGCTTGAATCCTGGGTTTCGCCAGCGTGCGCGAAGCCTCCAGCGCCAGCCGGCCCGGCAGTTGTTCCAGGCCGCCACTCAGCACGTGCAACGCGTCGGAAAAGAGCCGGAACCGGGTGTCCCGGCCCACTTTGCTGACGGTCCTCAAGATGGCCACCGCCCCGAGTTGCTCAAGGATGTCGGCGTCCCTCAACAGCACGCCTTCAAAAGAGGTTGGCCGGTCCTTGGGCATGTGCGTCCGAATCACCTCCAGCACGGCCGGAATCTTTTCCCTCGGGAACCCATGCTCCGCCAATAAACCGGGAGCTTGGGCCAGCACATAAGCCACGTGATCCCAGCGGGCAAGGGCTTCCAGTTCTTCGGGCCGGTGCCCGATAAACACACCCAAATCGTGCAGCCACGCCCCGGCATACAGCACGTCGTCGTCGTAAGGCCTGCCTTCCATCGCGGCGAGTTCCGTGGCCAGCCGATACAACCTGGCCTGGTGACTGAACTTGTCCGGCGGCAAGGCGTTGGCCAGAATGTAATCGCGCAATAAGGTACGGCAGCTTGATTGTTGCATCGGTAACGATCTGACCATATCGCGCAGCCTTATAAAACAAAAGCCGATAATCGACCCCTCATTTTCCCGCCCCGGCGTGGCCGTGCCGCGTTCGCCAAGATCACCACCAGCGTGCTCCAGGAGTTCGGTCTGCATAACCCCTTGGCGGCGGCCTTGCTGGCCAGGGAGCGGGACCGGGCGGCGGCCCGGGCAAGCTTCTGCACCACCGCTCGAAGCTGCTTGCCTCCTTCGTGCTGGCAGTTTATGAGTAATTCCACGATGGAACTGAGCAGAAGGGCTTTTCTGATGGCAAGTGGCTGGGCCTTGGTGGGAGCAGGAACCTCCGGACGGTTAGCCGGCGTGGACGATCCCAATGCGAAGCCGCTTTTGCCAAGCGGCACTGAAGACGTCTGCAAGTTCATCCATGACCAGTGGAAGCTGACGGTGCGCCACAGCGATCCCCGGGACGCCTCGGAACTGGCACTGCCGAAGCCCTTCACCGTACCGACAGCCGGCCAGACCTTCCACAGTTTTTTCTACTGGGACACCTATTTCACTTCGCTGGGACTACTGCTGGACGGTCAGGAGAATCAGGCGCGCGACAATGCAGATGACATGATGTTCCTGGTCGAACGCCTGGGCTTCATCCCTAATTCCAACGCGATCTGGGGACACAATCGCACCCAGCTTCCCGTCTCTTCCGCGCTGTATGCCGATGTCTTCCGTTGGTCCAGGGATCAGCCATGGCTGGCCCAAGCGCTTATCGCACTGGAACGTGAGCACGCCTTCTTTCAAGGAATGCGCGGCACGGCTTGCGGATTGAACCGGGCCTATCATCACGCCAATCCGCAGTATTTGTGGCAATTTGCGGAGGACATCCGGTCCCGCCTGCCGAGTCTGCCGGTGGAGAGTGAGGCGAGATTTCAAGCTGCCGGCCACGCCCTGTCGGAATGTGAGGTCTGGGATTTTACGCCGCGATTTGACGGGCGCTGCGGGGATTTTTGCCCGGTGGACACCAATGCCCTGCTGTTCCTGATGGAGCAGAATGGGGCGGCCTTTTGTGAACAACTGGGCAATGGAAAGGCGGGGGTCTGGCGCGAGCGGGCCGAACGGAGACGTGCGCTGCTGACGCGGCTGTGTTGGAATGAGGCTCGCGGGATGTTCTTCGATTACGACTGGGCAAATCAACGCCAGAGCCGCGTGGTCTCCGCGGCGAATTTCTTCGTCCTTTGGTCGGGGGCTGCGACTCCGGAGCAGGCGGGGCTGGTGGTCAAGAACCTCAAGCAGTTGGAGTTTGCCCACGGGATAACCACTTGCGCCCCTGGGGATCGCAAGCAAGTCTATCAGTGGGACCACCCCAACGGATGGCCACCGTTGCAGTTTGGCGCCATAGAGGGGCTGCGCCGTTATGGGTTCGAGGAGGCCGCCCGCCGGATCGCGGCGAAATACGCTGCCACGGTGACGCGCAATTTTAAAGCGACTGGAAACTTGTGGGAAAAATATAACGCCGTGACGGGCGGCATTGATGTCCGAGACGAATACGCAATGCCCCCCATGTTGGGGTGGACGGCGGGAGTCTTTTTTCATGCTTGCAAACTCCTCAAGAGCGCCGGCGACGCTCTCCCTATTCGGGGCGAGCTGAAACCCCTCTAATCATGAGCAAGTTCGCGCTGGAAACCGGACTTTGGCCGAGTGACTGCCTGCAAAACCGGTTTCCCGGAGGAAGAGCAAATCGCCGGTGAGACCCTCAATATGGACCTGCCCGGGGGCGTGGAGGTCAAGCAGCATCAAGTTCCGGCGAGCACCCCTGCGGTCCTGGTGCCCGCCGACCTCCAAGAATTCAACTTGGCCTTTCCTTCCAGTTCGACCAAATTACCTCCCACTATGATTAATGTGACACCAAACCAACTGCGACAGGCAGCGGACATCAAAGAACGAATTGATCTGCTGCAGAATGAACTCAATCAAATCCTCGGCAGTGCTGCTCCGGCTCCTGCTCAGGATGAAGCACCCCAAGAGCGCACGTTCAGTGCCGCCAATAGAGCCCCAATGAAAGCAGCCCAAAAGGCAAGATGGGCGGCGATCAAAGGCACATCTCCGGCAGCCGAACCCGTTAAGCCGTTTAAGAAAGCCAAGCGGAAGCTGAGCGCGCAGGGATTGGCAAACATTCGGGCCGGAGTTGCAAAACGAATGGCTGCACAGGGTAACTTGCCGGCAGCCAAACCTGCGAAGAAGGGGAAAATGAGTGCGGCTCAAAAGGCGGCGCTATCCGTTGCGGCCAAAGCCAGATGGGCCAAAGCTAAGGCGGCCGGGAGGTCGAAGCTGTAATCTGATCGTTTCGATCTGGGCGCGATGCTTTTTAAGAGCGTGTCAGAGTGCGCTGTGAAAAGGCGTAGAACTCCAGTGGGAGTAACTAAACCCACCCGGCAACTGACGCGGTATCAAGACTTCGATGGATGAGCTTGCCCCCCACCCTAAAGCGGGCATAGTAAGAGTCAGATGGAATGTAGCAGATCAGATTTATAAATAAGTTTTTGCGCCCGTAGCTCAGTTGGATAGAGCATCTGCCTTCTAAGCAGAGGGTCCCGCGTTCGAGTCGCGGCGGGCGCGCCATTTCTCAAAAAGTGACCAACGGAGCCAACGGGAAGAATTTAAGTGGCCCCCGCCCCCGGTTTCGCGCTGGCGCTGGACCCGGTCAAGGATCTCCTGCGCCGTCATCCTCGCCGCCGGATTATCGTTCAACTGCTGCACCAACCCGGACACCGTGGTAAATACCCCAGCCGCCTGCTTCGCTTGCGCGGCATTGTTCGCAGCCCGGATTACGGCTGCCCGTCCCGCTGGCCGGGAGGCGGCTCGGGCGGCGCACCCAAGGCCTGGTAGCGCTCGTGCAGGGCAACGGCTGTGCGGCACATGCGGGCGGCCAACGCCTGTGGCCGGACCACGGTGGCGTGCGTGCCCCAACTCAGCACCCAGCGCTCGGCTTCCTCGATACTGTTGAGCCGCAAGCGCAGCCGAACTTGCTGGCCGGGCAGTTCGGTCAACTCCTGGCTGTTGTGCCACCGCCGCCCGCGGACCAGGTCCGCCGCCCACGAATCAAAGTCGATGACGATCTCGTAATCGTCCCCGCCCTTGAACACGCCCAGACTCCCGCGCAAATATTCGTTCGGGTCAAACTTCCGCGGCATCGTGAAATGCTCCGCCGTGATCCCCGGATTGCGCAGCCGCGTGAGGACAAACGTCCGCATGGCCTGCCGCTTCACATCGAAAGCGAACAGATACCAATGGTTCTCAATGCAGGCCAGGTGATACGGATGCACCTGCCGGCGCTGCGCCTTTGCGGCTCCCAGGTTCCGATACCGGAAAGTCAACCCCCGCCGCTGCCTCACCGCCCGGGTGATGATCTCGAAGCCCTCCACATCGGCGTCGTCAGGGGCAAAGGGCCGAAAGGAAAGCACTTCGTCCAGGTTGTTCAAGGTGAACCGCGTGCTTTGGTCCAGTTGCCCGCTCAACTTCCGGAACGCCGTCTCCAGTGGCCGTGCGAACGGGGTTCCATGGTATTGGGCGATGGCCTTGTGCGCCACGAGCATCGCAAACAGCTCGGCCTCGGTCACCGCCAGCCCGGGGAATTGCTCCACCGGTTGCGCGTAATAATAGCCGTTCTGCCGGCCATCGAACTCAATCGGCAGATCCAGCCGGACCTTCATGAAATCCAGATCCCGCTTCGCCGTGCGGGTGCAGAGCTCAAACTCCCGCGCGAGCTTCGAGCAATTCGGATACTCCTTGTTCCGCAGGAGCTGATGTATCCGCATCATCCGCTCCCAGGGCGGCCGGCTGTAAACCTGCGACGGGATCTTAGGCATAAGGTTTTTCCTCGATCTGTGCCGTTGTTGTGCCGCCTCTGACACAAAATGTCAAACCCTGGTTACAAACCGGTGAATAACTTGCAGGCCCCTATGACCATAAATGTCAGACCTCCTGGTTTAGGTTGGCGGTTGAAATCATACGATGAACTCGATACTCCAGGCCACCGCTGACATTCTCAGATCCAAGAAGTTCAAACCCGCCTTGACCGAGGATGGGGAAACCCTGCTCGTCCGCTGCTGCGGCGAGCTCCTGTTCTGGACCACCGCCGTGGACACCTCTAATGACGGCACCACCCTCACGCTCGTCAGCCGCGTGGCCGTCAAAGTCCCGCCCGTCAAACGCGCCGCCTGCGCCAAACTCCTGGCCCGCTTCAACTACGGCAAGCGCCTGGGCGCCTTCCAGATGGACCTCCGCGACGGCGAAGTCCACTTCTGCATCTCCAGCGTGCTGGCTGCGGGCATCGCCTCTGAGGACGCTCTGGACACGCTGTTCAGCGCCACCTTCTCCGCCATGAACAAAGACGCGCCCGAAATCTACCAACTCGCCTGCGGCCGCGGCCTGGCGTCCGACTCCGAAGCGGCCGCCACATCCCACAGCCGCAATCGCAGCCTCAATCCGCCAGACACCACCAACTGAGCCCGAACTCAATTTCCCAGACCTGGCAGACAGCCAATAACAAACAACCGAAAAACATGAACAGCACCATCAAAAACCGCCTCCAATCCGTCCAGTTCGGCGAAGCTCAAACCTACAAGAACATCACGATCCTGCCCCTCATCGCCCCGGCGGACGGCACGTTCCAATACCGCACCCTCGGCGAGGCCCTCGCCACCTGGGACATCGCCATCACCGAGGTCTCCGCCGCCGGCTCGGTTCCCGACCTGATGGTCATCAACCGCGCCAACCAACCGGTCCTGCTCATTGACGGCGAGGAACTCTCCGGCGCCAAGCAAAACCGCGTCCTCAACACCTCGATCCTGCTCAAGGGAGGGTCGGAAACCAAAATCCCGGTCAGTTGCACCGAGCAGGGCCGGTGGTCCTACGCCTCCCTGGCGTTCAGCGAATCCGGGAACGTCATGGCCTTCAAGAGCCGCTCCAGGAAGACCCGCTCCGTCCACGAGTCCCTGGAATCCTGCGGCTCCCCCATGTCTGACCAGGGCGAAGTCTGGTCCGGCATCGCCGAGCTCCAGGCCAAATCTGGCGCCGCCTCGCCGACCGCCGCCATGAGCGACATTTACAAAGCCCGGGAAGACGATCTCCGCAAGTGCGATGAACTCTTCAAACCCGCCGCCCACCAGGCCGGCCTGATGGCCTTCATCGACGGCAAACCCGCCGGCGTGGACCTGGTTTCTCTCACCTCTGCCTACGCCAGGCTGCACCCCAAACTCGTCCGCAGCTACACGCTGGAGGGGCTCCTTGACCAGGGCAGGGCGCTCGACCCCTGGAGCGCCGAACCCACTGCCATCATCGCGGAGGCCCGCAAGTTTTTGGAACAAATCGCCGTCGCCGAAGAACGCGAGTTCCCCTCCCTCGGCCACGGCACCGACTTCCGCTATCGTTCCGCCCCCCGCCATCAACCCCCGGCCGCCCCCAAGGGCACCGACGGCGGATCGCCCCCGGCCATCAACCCCCGGTCGAGCCCAGGCGCAGCGGCGGCGGATCGCCCCCAGCCGCCCATTTCAGCGTCTCAGCCCTCAGGAGGTCAGCAGTTCCCGCTCTGCGGCTCCGCCCTGGTCCACGAAAACGAAGTCATCCACGCCGCGTTCTTCCGCCTGGACGAAGCCGAACAGCCCGACCGCATGGCCTCGTTAAGGAATCGCCGCCGCCACTATCGCGAATAGTCTGGAGCCGCGAGGGCCGGGCTATCGCCGCTCGACCCTCGCTCGACACCGGGCAAAAAATCAGAATGTAGGTGCAACCTGCCTATTTTACGATCTACGCTTACGACGCTCTCCGCGCACATCTCGACCAGATCGACCATCTGGATTTCCTGTTCGGCGAGCCGCGCTTCATCAGCTCGCTCGATCCGGACAAGACCGAAAAAAAGTCATTCAAAATCGAAGACGAACTCGTCACCTGGCTCGTCATCAAATCCTCGGCGCCTGGGAGCGGATCAACAACCCCGATTTTAACTCCCTCGAATTCGAGGGAATTAGCCTCACCTTGACCCGTAGGTTTTCTCCATGAGCAAAAATATGAAATTTACCATCGCCGTTCAGGGAGCTTCGGTTACGGTGCTGTCGCAGAACCAGCAGGACATTATTTGCCTGACTGACATCGCCAAATATAAAAACCCCGATCATCCGGACGATGTCATCCGTAACTGGCTGCGCAACCGCAACACCGTGGAATTTCTCGGCGTCTGGGAGCGGTTGAACAATCCCAGTTTTAATCCCGTCGAATTCGACGGGATTAGAATGCAGTCCGGCGATTCATGGTTCATCCTTCAACCCGGCCCCAATGACGGCGGATCGCCCCCAGCCGCCCATTTCAGGGTCTCAGCCTTCAGTAGGTCAGCAGTTCCCGCTCTGCGGCT
Source organism: Verrucomicrobiota bacterium (assembly GCA_038209025.1). Classification (GTDB taxonomy): domain Bacteria; phylum Verrucomicrobiota; class Verrucomicrobiia; order Limisphaerales; family UBA8199; genus JBBQYD01. Next base: position 9,376 of record JBBQYD010000169.1, read on the forward strand.
CCGCCCTGGTCCACGAAAACGAAGTCATCCACGCCGCGTTCTTCCGCCTGGACGAAGCCGAACAGCCCGACCGCATGGCCACCTTCCGCTCCCGCCGCCGCCATTCTCATGAATAAGACTTCTTGTGTTCCTGGCGCCCACAAATCGCAAATGAGTTGCGACTCGTTGCCCATAATCGTGCAACATCCCCGGGAGGCTGGGGACCCACAGAACCCCGCCTCCCAACCAGAATCCGTGAGCATGCCGGGATTTGGAGCCCCCTCTCGAATCCACCCGGGTTCCCGGGCAACCCAACCCGCCCGTTCCACCTCATAATTTACCCCCATAATTCCATGAAAACCGAGCCTCTCGCCCTCCAAGCCGAAAGACGCATCTTCCTGCTCCGTAACCTCAGGGTCATGTTCGACTACGACCTCGCCGCATTGTACGGGGTGGAGGTTCGGGCGCTCAATCAAGCGGTCAAACGCAATCTCGCGCGCTTCCCGGAGGACTTCATGTTCCAACTCACACCTGCGGAAGCTG
>JBBQYD010000170.1:0-9852 GCA_038209025.1 Verrucomicrobiota bacterium
AGGGAGCGAAATCTCCGGCGCCTCAGGCACCTCGAGGCCGAGACCATGCTGGCCAACGCGAAAAGCCAGGCAGAAATCCTCCTTCGGGACGCCCAACTGGCGGCAAGTGAAGATGCGCTCAAGATTCGCCAGCAGGTGGAAGACTCCTTTACCGCCCGCCGTATCGAGCGCGCCGAACTTGAAAAACGGCTGGCCGAACGCGAAACGCTCCTCAATTCCCAACTGGAGCGAATGGTTGAAGCCGAGCGGAACCTGGTGGAGCAAAAGGAAGCCCTGCGCCAGCGCAAGCTGGAACTGGACCGCCGGGACACGGAACTTGCCCAGGCGCTGGGACAGGCGCGCGAACAACTTCAAAAACAGGCCGGCCTGAGCACGATAGAGGCCCGGGAAGCGCTGTTGAAGAAGGTCGAACAGGAATCCCTGCGCGACGCCAATACCCTGGCCCGGCATATCCTGGAGGACGCCAAAAACCGGGCCGAGGAGAAAGCCCGGAAGATCATTACGGTGGCCATCCAACGCTACGCGGGCAGCCAGACCCTGGACAATACCACTTCCAGCATCGCCTTGAACGGGGATGAGATCAAAGGCCGCATTATCGGCCGCGAAGGCCGGAATATCCGCGCTTTCGAGTCGGCTACCGGCGTGACGGTGCTTATTGATGACACGCCCGGCGCGGTCCTGCTCTCCAGCTTTGATCCCGTCCGCCGGGAAGTGGCCCGCGAAGCCATGACCCGCCTGATAGCGGATGGACGAATTCATCCCACCCGCATTGAGGAAATGGTGGCCCAGGTAAGCCAGGAAATGGACGAGGCCATTATCCGCCTGGGCGAGGAAGCCGTTCGCAAGACCGGCCTGCCGTCTTTCTGCAACGAGATCGTGAAACTACTGGGACGCCTTCATTTCCGCCGCAGCTATTCCCAGAACATCCTTGATCACTCGGTGGAAGTCGCCCAATTGATGGGGCTGATGGCGGGGGAGCTCGGGTTGGACGTTCAAACGGCAAAACGCACCGGGTTGCTCCACGACATCGGCAAAGCGGTGGACCACGAAGTGGAGGGTCCCCATGCGGTGATTGGCGGTGAAATCATTAAACGCTACGGTGAAAACGACGCGGTGGTAAACGGTGTGGCCTCACACCACAACGATGTGCCTCCCGTAGGGCCTCTCGGCATCCTGGTCAGCGCCGCCGACGCCATCAGCGCCTCGCGGCCAGGTGCCCGGTCTGAAAGCATGGGCACGTACCTCAAACGGGTGGAGGACCTTGAAAAAATTGCCATGGGCCATCCGGGGGTGGAGAAGGCCTACGCGGTGCAGGCGGGACGCGAATTACGCGTCTTTGTTCACCCCCGGCAAGTGGACGACGAACAAGCTTACGCTCTGGCACGGACCCTGACCTCACGCATCGAAACCGATATGCAATACCCAGGCCAGATCAAGGTCACGGTCATTCGCGAAGTTCGTTGCGTGGAAGTGGCGAAATAGCCGCCCCGGGCCTGGTCGTTCCAAGTCGCGTGGCGGCTTCACGATGGCAGCCACGGACTTCAGTCCACGCCAGTCGTAACGGATGTCTGGCACGGGAAGTTGGTGTGGATTCTGGCCCGAGGCATACCCATCAAACGCCGCCGCGCGACTACCTCCGGTTCGGCCTGTGCCGCTCTGCCCGCTGGCACCGGGCACACCAAATAAAACGGCCGGTTTGCATCGCTGCAAACCGGCTGGTGGGGGAAATTTCTGAGTGGCTTAGCGGCCTTCGGTCATCGAGCTTGGGATGCCCGTTTCCCAGGTTTTCGGCGCGTTCCAAGGCCGAACAGACACGTTTTCGTTATCAGCCGTGCTGGCACACCCTGTAAAACCGATCACTATCAGGGCGGCCCAGAAGGCTAAAACCAGGGTTTTCAAGGGGGCGCAGTTCATGAAGCGGGGTTCGCTGGAATCACCTGGTCGCCTTCCAACACTTCGCCAAGCTGCCAGCCAGGCAGCACGTTCGCGATGGATTGGCCCTTGTGGACCGTGCGCACACGCACTTTGGCCACCAGCTTGCCATTGCGGTTGATGAGCAGTTCACCGTGCTCCAGCACGCCTTGATCCTCGCCCACGTTCACCACCACAAAATTCCATTTGGGATCGGCCACCAATACTTTGCCCTTCAAATCCGACGGCAGCGGGACGATGTATTCAGGCGTTTTGTAAACCGCCAGTTCGTTCTGGAGTTTCTTGATCTTCTGCCCCAGCAGGCCGTTTTCCACCCGGGTGGCGGCGATGGTGTCTTGCAGCCCCTTGATTTCGTTCCGGAAAGCCACGATTTGCTCCGGCTTCATCCCGGTGGCAACGTAGGCGGCCAGTTCGGCCTGGGCGGCGTCCCGCTCCCCGCGCGTCTTGCCCAGATCGGCTGTCAGGCTATCCGCGCGCTTGGTCATGGCGGCGAGGTCTGACGCCGCCTTATCGCGCTCCTCGGTGGTCGTGGCCAGGGTTTCCTTGGTGGTTTTAAGTTCGGCGCTGGTCTTGGCCAATTCACGCTTGGTGCTGTCCCGCTCGGTTTCAGCAGCCGCGCGGGCAGCCGTTTCGGCGGCCAGGTTCGTCTGAAGGGTGGTGACCTTCTCCTTGACGTAAACAAAGTTTAGCGCGCCGACTGCGAGCCCGGCGACAATAGCAACAATCAGACAAATTCGAATCAGCATGGTGTGTGCTTCGATTTAACGTTTAAGCAATGCCAGCCTAAACACTGCCGCCCCGGGTGTCAACGCTCCATTGACACACTTTTTGCCATCCTCATTTCAGGCCGTTTCGCCGGTGCCCCCGGCGAGCTAAGCGCTTTTATTTTCCTTGCTTACGGCCGGCGAACGCCGGAACTTTCCGCGGTCATGTTTACAGGAATTGTTGAGGAAACCGGCACAATTGAACGCGTCCACCCGGCGGGCAAGTCGATAGAACTGACGGTGCGCACGGCACTGACCGGCCGCGGCTTGAAGCTCGGGGCCAGCCTGGCGGTGAACGGCTGCTGCCTGACCGTGGTTAAAATCGGCAGGCCCGGACGTTCGCGATGGGTTCGTTTTGACCTGCTCGCCGAAACCTGGAACCGCACCAACCTGCAGTTCGCCAAACCCGGTTCGCTGGTGAACCTCGAGCGCCCCCTCCGCACCGATGGCAATCTCGGGGGACATTTTGTCACCGGCCACATCGACGGAGTGGGCACCATCACCAAGTGGGAGCGACTGGGGCAGGATCACGTGCTGGATATTTCCGCGCCGCCGGAGGTCATGCGCTATATCGTCTTTAAAGGGTCCATCGCTGTGGATGGCATCAGCCTGACCGTCGCGGGCGTGACCCGGAAAGGCTTCCGCATCTGGATCATCCCGCACACGTTTGACGTCACGGTACTGCAGGAGCGCAAGGTGGGCGACGCCGTCAATCTGGAAGCCGACCTGATCGGCAAATACGTCGAAAAGTTCGTTACTTCCCGGTTGAAGGGTTGAACCGGGTGCTCTCCTTTTTGGCCATGGAAGCGGGCGCGATTTCACGCACCCGTCCGGCTGAAACCATGTGTTCCTGCCCGGCCACGTCTTTGAATTTGTAAACCCCCTGCTCAAGCTTGGGTTTGCCTCTGGACATGGTCCGGCTCCCGTTGCTTAAGGTCATTACGTAGTTACGCGCGCACCCTGTCGCTCCCAGGGCCATTATCAAGCCCAGCGCCAGCCCGATCCGTCTGCCATTTTTTCGCCACATATTCAGCCTTTCTTCAACCATTCGCGTTTCTTCCAAAGATCCTTCGGCTTAACGATCCCCAGGGGGGTGATGATCCCGGTGATCAACTCCGCCGGGGTTACATCAAACCCGGGGTTCAGCCCGCCGCTCGAAGGGTTGGCTACCCGCACGTAGGCCCGGGGGCCACGCCGCACCTTCCTGCCCGCCCATTCGCGCACCACGCCCCACGCGCCCAACACCTCCTCCTCGTGGCGGTGTTCGATGGGAATATCGCGGCCAGCGCGCGTCTCCCAATCGATGGTCGATAACGGAATAGCCACATAGAACGGGATGCGGTGGAACCGCGCGAGCACCGCCTTGGTGTAGGTCCCAATTTTATTGGCCACTTCCCCCGTGCGCCCCAACGTCCGATCACTGCCCACGATCACCAGATCAATCTCTCCCCGTTGCATCAGGTGGCCGGCGGCATTGTCCGGAATGACCTGGTGGGAAATCCCTTGCTGAGCCAATTCCCAGGCCGTAAGCGTGGCCCCCTGTGAACGGGGGCGCGTTTCATCGCAGAACACGTGGAATTGCCTGCCTTGAGCCTGGGCGGCGTACAGCGGGGCGGTGGCGCTGCCCACATCCACAAACGCCAGCCAGCCCGCATTGCAATGGGTCAGTACCTTCATCCCCTTTTTGATGAGTTTCGCGCCCAGGCGGCCAATCGCCTCGCAATGCCGGACATCTTCATTGGCGAACTCCTCCGCCGCGGCCAAAGCCAGCGCCTGCCGCTCCGCCACGCTGGCCCCATTACTCATGGCAACCATCACCTGGTTCATGGCATTCACCGGGTCCACCGCCGTAGGCCGCGCCCCTTTCAACACTTGATAGACCGATTCCACATGGGCTTGAAAAGCCCGCAATTCGCTCCCTCGAAAGGCCCTTGCACCCTGCGCCAAACCATAAGCGGCGGTGGCGCCGATCGCGCCCGCCCCACGCACCACCATATCGCGAATCGCGCTGGCGGTGGCCCGGTAATCACGCGCCCGGAAAATCTCGAACTGATGGGGCAGCAGCCGCTGCTCAATCAAGAGCACTTCATCCTGGCGGCTGTCATACGTCACGGTCCGAAACGGACGCGCCCGCCCCCTGATAACCACGTTCATGGTCTGATGTTAGGAGTATTCCCGGCTGATGAACAGCCGGAAGCGCGAACCGGTGATCAGCCCGGCTCAGCCTCTCGAAGGACAGCCGCTTCTTGTGCCGCGAGCCGCCTCAGCCACAGCCTGCTGAGCACCAGGGGCACCAGGCCGATCAGCCCGAAAGAACTATCGACCACCCGCCACCAGACCGGAACACCACGAATCTCACCGAACACGAAAGCATACGGCACAACGGCAATGCACGTGATGATGCCAAAGGTGAAGAGCCACTCGTTGCGCACCGGGTCCCGCAGCGCGCCCCAGAAGACCAGGGCAATGGCGAAGTGCCCGAACGCAAGCCAGTCGGTCCCGAGGAAAAGAAACGGAAAATGAACGGCCACGGACTCAATCGCGCTGCCCACCTGGTGAACCCAGACAGCCCATGGCTCGCCGGCCAGCGCCCGCGCCTCAAGGCCAAGCGACTGGTCGGCCCACGCCAGTTGGGTGGCCAGGGGAATGGCGGTGATTCCACTCACCACCAGGCCCAACATGAACAGCCCGGTGCAGACACGAATCCGCAGAATCAGGTTTTCAGCCGCCCTCACAAATTACCCCGCGTGGGGGGACGTTCCGGCGTATCGAGGCCGGCACGCATGCAGTCGAACCAATGGACCAGGAAGAACTTCTTTTGTGCCGGCAGCAAGGTATCCGCGGTTCCCACCAACGGCCGCAGGGCGGTGGTCATCTGGAGAGTTACCAAAAGAAAGATGATGATCCACGCGTAAAAGCCCGCCCGGGAGCGCGCCTGGGAACCCGCAAAACCCTGGTGCAGGAAGCGCAGGCCGAACCCGGCGGCGATCAGCCAGAACAGCAGATGCAGCGTTCCCATCCACACAACCGATTCTGATGATTGCGAGAAAAGCCAGGCGACCGGCGCGAAACCGACGAGCAGCAACGTGGCGAGCAGAAGCAGCCCGGCGACCATGCCAATGATCTCAATCAGCCGCGCTTGAGAACCTGCCAGGCAGGCGAAGATGTAGAGACTCGGGAGGCAAATCAGCGCGGCGAGGAAGAGCCCCAGGGCGATCTTCAACGGGGCCAGCCAGAGCTGCGCGCCCATGGAAAAGCTGCCCACCACCACGCCATAAGTCAGGCTGGCGGCCAGCGCCACAAAGAGCATGGAACCAATGACCCCCGCCCCGCCCGGCTGGCGCAGTTGGTGCAAAACCCGTTGGGGTTGGCGGAGCACGGCTTCAATGGCTCCGGCCATCGAGCTAATCGGCTGCTGATCCTCCAGGCGGTCGGTTGGGGTTGGCGCGGCAGCCTGCGGGGCGGCAAGCATCGGGGGCGGTATTTGCGGTGGGGTTTGATTTTCTGGGTTCATAAGACAGTGATTTGATCCTTTATAGTCCGGTAATGCGTAGAAAAGCGCTGAAAATGGTTTCGTAAAAGGTCCCCCGAAAAGCCGCTGCGCGCAGAAACTGGACCGGGAGATCGGGTGACCCGATGAACGGGCGGAGAATCCAGCAAAGCTGGCTGCCAAGAAACAGGTTGCCGGCCAGCCAGGCGGTTACCACCCGCAGGCCCGCAGTGCCGGGGCCGCCCAACTCCCGCAGCAGCCTCAATAGATGCAAATTGGCAACGCCGCCGGCGAAGGCGATCAAAATGACATGCGTAAGCATGATGGCCGGGTAAGGTCCGGCGGAGCGCGGCACTCCGGCCGTCAGCGGAGGCACATTCCACACCAGGTAGGCCGTGAGCGGGCTGAACGCGCCCAGGATGGCGGAAGCGATGGCGAAACTCATCAGCACGGCGAGCAGCGACTGGCGCAGCCCCAGGGGGATCCCGAGCAGCGGGGCGATCATGGCGTTCAAGAGAGCATTGCCTCCGGCGACCAGGAGGATAATGACCGGAAACTTCACCGCGACATAAAGCGACTGCAGCGGCGAGCGCCAGCACCCCATGGCCGCACCGTAGCACCCCGCCCCCAGGACGATCACCAGCAGGCATAATCCCACAGGGGCGCTTTGCCGGCCCTCGATCCAGCCGCGCAGGCGCCCGGGCTCGCCGCTCAGCAGCGCGGAAAAGGGAGCAGCATCGCTGGTGGGCATATGTCAGAGTTCCGGTGGCAGGCCGATCATTGGTCCAAAGAGCGTTTTAGTCAAGCCGAGTCGAGTCATCTCCGTTAACGGGCTCCTGGAGGCAAGGAAGCCGCCTCCGTTGCGGTGGCTGGCCCAGAATAGGATACTGGGGACCAGCACCCCGCCGGCCAGCGCGCAGGGGAGCCCGCGGATACGCCGTGGCGTGAACCCCATGGAGCCGACATACTGAACCGGCCAGCCTGATCGTTGGGGCCGCCGCCGCTGAAATTGCCGCCCGGTTTTCATGCTGCCTCCGAGCCTTGGCTCCCGCATCCGGAGCCGCCCCTGACTCTTCGCCCGCGGCTGACCACCGGTGCCGCCATCAGCAGCAAAGCCAGCGAAAACAGGGGCCATTCAAAGCGCCGCGGCAGCACTTCGCGCAACACCTCGACTCCCTGATCCGCCACTTTCAGAGAATCGGCCATGAAAACCCCCAGCGCCAGGCCGGCCCCCAGGACGCTCAGGAGCGTGCTCTTCCAGGGCATCGATGCCAATCGGGGCGACTCCTCAAACTGGGTGGCGAGCACGCCCCAGAGAACCATCAGGAAAGCGATCAGCACGGGTGCCAGCACCGGTCCCCACCAGGGCAGCGGGATCAGGAATAGCAGGTCCCAGTCCAGCAGGGACTGCGGCCAGTCGCACATCACCCGCAGAAACACGTAATAAAGGATGTCCCAGACTCCAAAGGCAAACACCGCATAACCCAGGCGGCTGCGCCAGTTCCTGCCCGCCAGCACCCCTACCGTGAGCAGCATGACCAGCGTGGCGGCCTCCCGGACCAACTCAGCCGGGCCGAACCCGCCAATCTCGGGCAGCGGGTGCGGCTGGTACGGATCAATGCGGCCGATCATCGTACGAACGTAATAAACCAAGGCGGATTCCACCCACGCCATGCCTGCGGCATAGGCCCCCACGACCATGAGCTTGTGTTCTTCTTTCATGGGGTCAGGCGGCTTTTCGATTGGTGGCTTGCGAGAGCGCCAGACCGCTTCCCGCAGGGTGCTCCTCCGAGCCATGGGCAACGGGAGCTGGCCGGCCTTCGGCGGCGGCCAACTGCCGCAGCCAATCCTCAACCTCGTCGATAACGCTGTCCGGCGTCGAGGTGCCGGCGGTGATTCCCACCGCCTGGCAGTCGGTGAACCATTCGGGCCGCAGGTCGGGGGCAACCTGGACATGATGAACCCGGGCGCAGTGACCCGCGCAGGTGGCCACCAACTCGCGCGTGTTGTTGCTGTTGGCTCCGCCGATCACCACCACCACATCAACCGCGCGCGAAAGCTCAACCGCCGAACTCTGCCGCAGTTTGGTCGGCTGGCAGACCGTGTCCACAAACCTGACCTCGGCCGACGGGAACCGGAGCTGCAAGAGGTCCACCAGCGCCCGGACTCTTTGAATGGGCTGAGTCGTTTGGGCAATCACACCAAAACGCGCCCGGTCACGCAGGCGGTAAACATCCGACTCGTCCAATACCACGTCGAATTCCTCCAGGTCTTCCGTCACCCCCCGCACCTCCACGTGGTCCCGTTTGCCGATGATTACCGGATGGCAGCCTTCGCGCACCAGCCGCGCCATGGCTTTATGCGCCACGCGGACCAGGGGACAAGTCGCCTCCAGCACGTCCAGGCCCTGGAGGCGCGCCGTGGCGATCTTCCGGCCGGAAGCCCCGTGCGCCGTGATCATGGCCAGCCGGGTGTCCACCTCGGACGGGTTCTGAGCCAGGCGAATGCCCCGGACGCGGAGCTGGGCCAGGACCGTCTCATTGTGAACGAGATCACCCAGGACGGTGAGCGGCTCGCGCTGCGCGCGTTGGAAGGCCAGAGCGATGGCATCGCGGACGCCAAAGCACATGCCGAGATGGGTGGCGCGAAATATGTTCATAACAAACCTGGCTTTAATATTCGGGCTGAACGAAAGTGGCATATTTACTTTGTGTTACAAAGCATATGACCAGCACACTTTTATTTTGTTCAATCTTCATGGTTATTCCGGCTTAGCCTGACGCACGATTCGCTCCAGCAGATCGATATACTGCGCAAAGCTCGTCTTCCCTGCCGGGGTCAGCGCGCAGGTCGTCAGCGGCCGATTGTTTTGAAAGGATTTGGTCACGGACACATAGCCGGCTTCCTGCAAGGTACGGATGTGCGTGGTGAGGTTGCCATCCGTCATGTTGAGGCTGTCCCGCAGCTCGGTAAAAGAGAGCTCGGGGGCTGCGGCCAGCATGGACATGATGCCGAGGCGCCCCTTCTCGTGAATGAGACGGTCGAGCTGGAGGAAAGGTTCCGGGTTCACAGCACATTCCCGCGGTGCTCGGTGAAGAACAGGTAGATGCCGTAGGCAAGATGCAGACCGCCAAACGCCGCGGCCATGAGCAGGTTCCCGGTGCCAGGGGTCAAAACATCCTGCCAGACCGGGCTCGCCCCCCAAAGGCTGATGCCAAGCACAATGAAAATCCAGCCCAGCACCTTGACACCGCGCGGCATAAAAAAACCCGCGCCGCACAAGGCGCAGCCGTAAAAACACATCCATAGTTCCGGCAGGCTGCCGACGGGCAAGCCGCTGGAGCCCGTGCCGGGCGTCAGCAAGCCAAACGGCCCCAGGAGCGCCCCCACCGCCAGCGCGGGCAGCATGGCTTGGGCGACTCGCCGTGTGGGCGGCGACCAGAACGGCTCATGATCGCGCAACGCCTGCCGCCGGACCAGCACCAGGGAGCCACCCAGGGCAATGCAAGCAATCGCCGACCAGTACACAATAAAGGCGCGCAGGTCCCCCAGCTCCAGCAACGCGCCGCCCACCCCCCCGGCGAGCCCCACAATCCCGGTATAAGTCATCAGCGGCGCCATCGCGCGGCGGTAGATTGCGGAACGCTCCATGAGCGTGCGGATAAC
>JBBQYD010000171.1:0-9801 GCA_038209025.1 Verrucomicrobiota bacterium
CAGGCCCGCCGCCACGGCGCCCATGCCGCGCAGCGCACCCTGAACGGCCGGCGTTCCTTCACCTATCGGCATCACGCGGTTCCACTTGAGCCGAAAAGATGGGGTGGCTCACGCCTGCGGCCAAACGCATGTCCCCCAACTATGCGACTCAATCCCCGCTGTTGGATTCCAGGAGAATCCCTGCCACCGGCCTTTACATAAGAAGCAGGTCACGGGGATTCATGGCACTTGCCGGCTGGACCGGAGGGCTCCACTTGGCGCCCAAGAACCGGGGGACGACTCATCGCGGCGGAGCCTGCTTCGGGCGGACACCGGTTTCATCCGCTGGCAAGCCACTTTGGCGAGCGGGTGCCAATCCCTCAAACACCACATGCGTCCCAAAGCGCGGTAGAAGCCCCGCAACCACCCGGTTTGCCGACCGCACAACCTTCCGCGAAAGCGAGGTTCCCTCATGCGCCTGAAACGCCACCATCGTTCCGCAATGCTTCTGCTCAAAACCCGCCAACTGAAACAGCGCGCTCACTTCCGTCACCGTGTATTCGTGCCAGTGAAAACCGTAGAAAGCCTTCTTCCCATTCGAAACATAATCCTCGTATTGAAAAAACGCCTCGATATGAGCGCGTTCCCCACGCCCCAGCACCAGGCCCGCCAACCCCTGCAATGAAGCACGATTCGGCACCGTGATGCAGGCCCGTCCGCCCGGCTTCAACACCCGCAGCAGATCCCGCACAAACTTCACCGGGCTGAAATTAAAATGCTCCATCGTTTCCCAGCACAGCACCGTGTCGAAAGCGTTGTCCGGGTAAGGCAACACATGCGGCGCCGAATGCGTCGGGCCGAACATCTCGAAAAGATCCAGAAAATCCGCATTTACGCGGTGCTTTGCGTAAAGCGGCTTCAGCGGGTGCGCCGCCGGATCATCGCCTTCCAACACGGTGTAAGTCGCGGCCTGCGAACGCAGCACCAACGGCGTGTAAGAGTAAAACGGCCCAACCTCCAGCACATCTCCCAGCGGCTGTTCGTATAGTCCAAAAAGCTGGCAGGTCCGATGAAGCCGCGGCACCTGCTGCCGGAAGTAGCCGTGCAACGTATTCAGCACGCCCGCTTCCGCACTGAATTCCCGCCCCAGCGCCACATACTTTTCCTCGGTCATCATGTTGGTGCCCAGAAGTCTTCGCCAGACTCCGATGAAGTCCAGCACAAACTCCCTGGAATGGCCGTTTCGACCAGATCAGCAACCCGGCCTTCGTCCCGCCGCTGGTGCAGGCGCTGCACGACCCCAACCCCATGTTGCGCGAGCGATGGGAACGGGGACGCACGGCGGAGGACGTCGCCACTGAACACGACCATTGGACGATCCTGGCTCGTTGGAAAAATAGAAGAGATATCTGAAGGTGCCCGCCTTCAGCCTTTGGCTTGCACGGCCCCGGTACGCTGAGCGTCCGTGTTTATTTCGGCATGTTTTCGGCGTCGAGGCTGCTCACCAGGTCTTTTTCAGCCAGCACCCAATCCTCAAGCGTGAGCGGGTGATCGGGAAGTTTGTCGCGGAACATCTCGTAGGCGTGCTGCCTCACCATGCCGCGTGTCACCCCCGGCGTGAAAGGAGCCGGCTGGTCAACCGGTGTTTCATTCGTCTGTTTCATAACGTTCTCCTTACCAAACCCAAGGTAAACCACCTGACCATTCACGCAAGCAGAACGTGACGTCCGGCAAGGTAGAGCGACATTACCCACCGGCCACCTTTGCGAATAGCTCTGCCATGCCCTACTTGGCCGTTCCGTATCGCCGCTCGAACGCCGCCCGCTCCGCCGGTGCCATTCCCGGTGCCGCAGGGGCAGCCATCGGAGCTTCCATGCCCGGCACCGTCAGGGGCATCTGGTTGGGATCGAAGGTTGGCAACGCCAGCTTGAAAACGCCTGCGACCACCGTTTCCTCCTTGTCCGGCAGCGCCACGTATAGCTTCCCGGGCACGGTGCCGTTTGACGCCTTCCCCAATTCCAGCTTCATGACATAACCGTAACCGAATGACTTGGTGGATGGGGCATAGCGCGAGGTGGGGCTTGTGCGCCACCGTTTGACGACCTGCGGAAGACCAGACCCCCGCGTGTCGCTGCTGACGTTAATGGAATGGCCATTGGTGATATCAGCCAATTTCAGCTTTAGATAAATCACCAACTCACGGTCAATGGCGGTGGGAGCGCCCTGAATAAAGCGCAACACCTGGGACGCTGGGGTTTGTTCCCATCGAATCGTTTCCGCCACAAAGGCACCGCCCGAGATGGTTCCATTGACTTGGCTTTGGGCAATTTTCGCAAACGCGGCATCCATCGTGTAACTCGGCGCCACCACCGGCAGAGCCTTTTCCGGCTTGGGTTTTGGAGCTTCGCCAGCCCCTGGGATTCCCGCGGCAGGCACCGCCTCCGCCGGCGCGTCGGGATTGGGGGCGGGCATCTCCGGGTTGGCGGCGGGAGCCGCCGCCGGTTTTGCGGGTGCGGCAGCAGCCTCCTGCTCCGCCTTGCGTTTCTGCCAAAAGCCATAACCAAAATAACCGCCCCCGCCCAGGATCAAGATCAGGGCGGCGTAAATGGCAAAGTCCTTGATCGGAAGCTTCTTCTTGGGCGGCGTGAACGTTCTGCGCAAATTCGCCGGATGGGAAGCCTGGGCTGCCGGTCCTTTCCCATGCGTGTCCTTGGTGCCGATGGACAGTTTTGGGCCGGCTCCGGCGGGCGGCTTGGGCACCAGCGGCTTGCGTTCGGCTCCGGCATCCGTTTTCGCCGGCACAGTCACGTTGATTTGGCAGGATGGACACTGGACTTGCTGGCCAGCGTAGGCGTCGTCGCACACCATCTCCTGGCCACATCCGGGGCACTTAATATTCAGGTCAGCCATGGTTAAAAAACCGTCACGAGTTCAACCATTGTCCCCGTGCCGGACGTCGGCTATTAAGCCATGAAAACTTCGCCACCGCAACACCGCAGAAATACCCTGGGTCAGTTAAAGCAGCTTTGTCAACCGCAACGCGTTGCGTCTTTCCCGCCGGGGACAAAACCTGTATAATGATTGGATTATGAAAAATTTATTGGTTTTGTTGGTAATCTGGTCGATGGCCTCCGCCTCGGGGAAGGCCCAGGATGCGAAACCCGCCCTGGCGCCGGCCGATGCCGCCCGATATTTGGAACTTGTCCGGCAGGAGGCCGAATTGACCGGGCAGTTTAAGCTGGCCAAAGAATTGACGGAATTGCACACGCAACGCGCTGAGGAAGCGAGTCGGACGAATCGCCCCGAAAAAGTTCCCTGGGAAACTGACAACGCAAAAGAACTGCGCGACCGCGCCAATGCCCTATCCACGCAATTGGCGGCGGTTACCAAGGATCGGACGGGCCTGGAGGAGAAATCCAAACTAAGTTTTTCCTTGCTCTCGACCGCCGCGGCGGCCAGTGCCCGCTCGCTAACCGCCGATGAAACAGCCTACCTGAATCGTCTGGATACTCTGGTGTTCTCGGTTGATCAGGAAATCGTCGAACTTGTGAACACAGGCCGACTGTTTACGTACTATCTCCAGACCAACAACACGCCCGAGGACATGGCGCGCATCGCTGTCCAGGCGCAGGAAAATGGCCGGCTTCAAAAACAAATGGAGCGCGAGAAAGCGAGCCTGGAAGTTCAAAAACTGCTCTTCCGCGCGTTGAAGAAGTAGCGAGGGCCCCTGGCCCGCCCGCTGGCGGGTGGAGGTTACTTTCGCAGGAAATTCGCCACACATTCGAGAAAGGCATCAGGCGCGGACGCGTGAACCCAGTGGTCCGCTCCTTTGATCACACAAACCTCCGCCTGCGGAAAATGTCGCTTTATGAGCGGCAGGTCATCCTCGACGAGGTAATCGGACAGTTCGCCCTTGACGAAAAGGGTTGGGCCCTTGAACGGCTTTTCCCCGGAAGGGGCGGCATTCAGCGCATCGTAGTTTCGGGTGATGGCGTCCAGATTCAAGCGCCACTGGAAGCTGCCCTGCCGATCCCGCCTGAGGTTCTTCAACAGGAACCGGCGCACCGCAATTTCCGGCACGGCCGGAGCGAGCAAATTCTCGATCGCGCCACGATCCTGAAAGTCGGATGGCCGTAAGGATCCCAGGGCATCCAGGATGCGCGTGTGGCGGGGTTCGTAGGCGCGCGGAGCGATATCGACCACGATCAGCTTCCCCAGCATCTCCGGCCTGTCAAAGGCCAGTTGCATCGCCACTTTGCCCCCGAGCGAGTGGCCTAAAACGGCGGGGTCGCTGAGACGGTTTTCGCGCATCATCTCAGCAATATCCACCGCCATCACCGGCAGGTTCATTTCCGGTGCATGGCCGGACTGGCCATGGTTCCGGAGGTCCAGGCACCAGACCTCAAAATCTGCCGCCAGGCGGTTTGAGATCGTGCGCCAGTTTTCGTTCGACCCAAACAGCCCGTGCAAAATCAGGAGGGGCCGGCCGGAACCTAGCTTCTCAAAATGGAGTCGCATGCATTCGGATAACCTTTTTGCGAGGTTTCCGCAACCTGCCGATAGACCGCCATGGTTTCCGCGGAGGTGCTGGCCCAGTCAAAATCTCGGGCGCGTCGCAACCCGTCCCGGCGAAAAGCTTCACGGGTCGCCAGGTCGGAGGTCAGACGACAAAGCTGGCCGGCAATTGAATCCACGCTCAAAGGGTCCACCAGGGCGGCGGCATCACCCACCACCTCGCCGAGGGAACCGCAGTCGGAAGCGATGACGGGACAACCGCAGGCCATGGCCTCAACCGGAGGCAGGCCGAAACCCTCATGAAGGGAGGGATACACAAACACCTCCGCCGCGCGATAGAGGTCAGGCAGACAGTCATCCGGAACAAAGCCCAGCGATAGAATATCTTCTCTAAATGGCGACTTGCGAATCGCGTCATGCACGACATCCGCACCGTGCCAATCACTCCCGCTGAATACCAGTTGCTGATGGCTGCCGGTCAGGTTACGAAACTGCTCGTAGGCGCGAATGAGTCGGACGTGGTTTTTGGCCGGATGCTCCAGGCGCGAGACATAGAGAAAAAAACCGCGGTTCAAGCCGTAACGGGCGGCGGTCTGGCCTTTGGCGGCGTGCCTGTCTGCGGGATGAAATCGGTCGTGGTCCAAGCCATTGTAGATCACTCGCACAACTCCCGGCGGCAGCCGGAAGTAGCGCACGATATCGGCTGCCGTGTTGTGACTGATCGCGATAACCCGGTCCTGACGCTGCGCGAGCCGCCGGACAACGATCCGTCCGTAGAGCGTCCGTTTCCAATCGTATTTACCGGCGAGCCGGAACGGGGCCAGATCGTGGATGGTAGCCACCAAGGGGCATGGGCGGGGCCAAAGCAGACGGCGGTAGCTCGGCACATGCAGGGCATCAAGCCCAAGTTCACGGGCGCGACGAGGCAGCGCGGTTTGATGCCAGAAGATGTTTCTGACCGGTGGACGGTACCGTTCGCTGACCGTTTCAATGAGCATTCGGCCTTTAACAAAATCGAAGAGCGGCAAGTCCTCCGCCAGGACGAACAGAAAGAATGTGTGCTCCGCCGCGGCGGGCAGCAGCGCGCGCAAGAGCCCAAAGACATACTGTGCCACGCCCGTTTTACCCCGCTGAATCACCGAGGTCGAAAAACCAATGCGCATGGCGTCAATTCCGGCGCTGGATTGCCCGGGCTGCCAGAGCGATCGCGGGAGGCTGGTTTTCCGAAATCAGGAACTGCTCCAGGCGGGCGAGGCGCATCACATTCCGAACCGCCGGTTGGGGATTCCTGAACCCCAATTGGATCCCTTGTTGCTCCGCGCGCTTCTTGAGGCGCACCATGAGGCCCAATCCCGAGCTGTCAATGAATCGAACCAGGGTCAGGTGAATGACGATCGACTCGCCGGGACGCAGTTCGTCCATATGCTTGCGGGTTGACTCCCAGATCAGCTCGACATTGGCGGCGGTTATTTCCCCACGCCACGCCAGGCGCTCGGCGGGACTCGGGGGCGAGTCCGCACCCGAGGCGGCCTCCTGCTGGCGTCGTTCGATAAGCAATTCGGCTGTTCGCAGGTCAGGCGCCAGATTAAAAAACTCTGTCAGTTTCATCAGGCGCAGCGCCCGGTGTACCACCGGGCTGGGGGCGATGATTACCAGCTCGAAACCGTGGGTTTTGAGGGTCCGCTGCAAACGGGCCAGCAAGCCAATGCCGGTGCTGTCCAGAAACTCCACGCCGGAGGCGTTGAGAAGGCAATGATTTGCCGGCTCGGTGAGCCACTCCGAGGGAAAGGCATTTTCCATGACAGCCTGCAAATCGAGGCGGGGCGGCAGGTGAACAGCGAACCTGTTGTCACCGGTGCTGAGGGGAGCGAAACCGCCCGTGCGAGGTGTCTGCAAATCCCAGGCCTGCCTCAAAATGCGCCTCCCGAACACGAACAGGTCCGTCGCGTACCGGCGCGCCAAGCGACGCGGTTCCTGCGCCAGGCGAAACACCCATTCCACACCGCCGCGCTGCATCCACAAAGGCGCACGCCGCACCATGCCGGCAAGAAAGTCGATGGTGGCGCCAACGCCGATAACCACCGGCACTCCCAATCCCCGGTAGTGCATGGAGATCCACTTTTCTTGCTTTGGACATCCCAGTGCCACGAACAGAAGATCAGGTTTGACCTCCTGAATGCGCCGCTTGATTTCCTCGTGGTCCATTTCCAGCAACTTCGTGAAGGGCGGCGAATAGTGCCCCGCTATGGCCAGGGCGGGATACCGCGCCTGAAGGTTCTCGATCGCGCGGGCGAGTGATTCGGGCGTCGCCCCCAGAAAGTAGATGCGATGACCCTTGCGGGCGGCCAACTCGATTAGCAGGGGCACGATGTCGGCCCCTGCGACCCGCTCTGGCAGCGGATTTCCGAGCATGCGGGAAGCCCACACGAGAGGTGTGCCGTCACACAAAACCAAGTGGGCGTCGAAGAAGATGCGTCTAAGCTCAATATCGTCCTGGGCCTGGACCACGAAGTCCACATTGGCGGTAACCACGTAATGTGGATGTTGGGAGGCAATCATTGCCTCAATCTGTCCAATTGCCTCAACCGTGGTGACGGAATCAAAAGGCACTCCCAGGATCACGATCGGAGGGCGTCTTCGGCTGGCACCGTTGCTGGTTGTTGCACTCATTCAAACCTCATGGTTCCAGCAGCGAAAGACCGGTTCGGGCGCGGCGGCAGGAACCGCCGCCGCGAGGACGAAGCCCGGGGCGGGACGGGCTGAAAGCAGGCGCCATTCGGACGGCTCGCCCATTGCCGGGGGCAGCCGCGTAAGTGCCGGTGGGTCGTGCGGTAAAAAAGAAACCTCGACCTCAGCCAACCGATGGGCAATCCCCTCGCCGGTGGCTTTAAGCCAGGCTTCCTTGCGTGTCCACAGGTTGAAGAACGCCTCCTGCTTGTCGGCTGTGCGCAAATCAGCGAAAGCTCCAGCCTCATTTGCCGAGAAGAATTGGCGCACAAGGGACTCCATCTCAGGCACCTGACGCACCGCTTCAAGATCGATACCCACCCGTCCGACGGTGGAAATGACGACCACCGCGAGATCCTCCGCATGAGCCAGGTTGAACTCAAAGCCTGCGTCCTCCACCTGCGGTTTGCCCCGAGGACCGCAATTAAACTGAATTTTCTCCGGCGCGCGATCAAGGCAACCACCAAGAATCTGGCGCAAGGCGCCATGAGCATTAATGAATCTTCGGCGGTCACGCTCAAAATGGAACCTTTCCGCGCGGTCACGTTCCAGTGGCGAAAGCACGTCCCACAGATCCGGGCAAACCCTGGTTCCCTGGGAAAGACCAATGGTCCAGACCTCGTGAAGCATAACGACGGGCGGTCTCGCCGGCCTTGGAGCGGTCACCTGGTTGGAGTCAGCCACAAATACCTCAGCCATAACGCGCCCAGATAGTCTTGTATGCGTCCACAAAACCGCCCCAGTCGGAGGCTGGGGTACGCAGTTGAGCCTGCAAATGGCGGGCCTCGGCAGGACCGAATTGTGAGCCGTTCCACAGCAGGAGCGGCAGGGAATTCAAAAGCCGCTCGCGCGGGTACCGCCAGGCCATGCGGTCGAAAACCGGACGCCCGCCAAACATTTTCACATTAAGCAGATAATTACGCCAGGCTGGGGCAATTTCGCATTTTGGCACCCGGCTAAGGCAGTAGTCCCGAGGGGTCGAGAACGAACAACCAAGCCGCTGGCTTTCCAGCCAAAGCCAGACCTTCAACGCGAGCTGCGAAGCCTGCGCGTGCAGCGCCTCCAACTCCTCCGCGCCGAGGGTGGTTCGCAAGGGGTAGAGCTTGAATTTGATTCCCCTGTCGTGCAATTCGACAACCTCTTTAAACCAGGACTCGTCGCCCGCAGCCGTCAAACCTCGCAGCCGCCGCTGGCGCTCGCGGCAATCCCAGTGATACTGATGCCTTAGCGCGAGAATCGCGTCCCCCAGAGCAAGCCACGCCTTGGCAATGTTCCGGTAAACAAAATCGCCCTCCGCCGGGCCGAACCCGGGCTTCTGGAAGCGTTCCCGGCAAAGTAGCAGCCCGGTGCAGCGATTGAACAATAGCCGCGTGGCCTCAGCCGAAGGAATCGCCGCCGCCTCCCGGTGATCCTCACACTTCCTAAAGAAGTCAGGCTCCCCGAGCACGACACGGTGCCGTGAAACCATATCATAGCTGAACATGGAAACGGGCGCCCGCTGCAAACGCTCCAAGCTCTCCAGTTTGAACTCAATATGGAGTCCGGCCGCTTGCGAAAGGGTTGTTTCGGCCCCGCCCAGGACGCCTGCATAACGACGTTCATCCGCGAGCCGGTTACCCCGCGTAAACACATAAAACTCCAGGTCATTATAAGGCTGGTCGCCTTCGGGTGTTTTGAGCACCCCGCCATGGCCACGTCCGTATCCCCCGCCTAACACCAGGGCTCCCAGGCGCCCACCTGGAATAATGCGGCGCGCAACGGCACCGACCCGGTCGCAGGTGCCTGCCAGGCTGCTTTCGAGCTCCGGACTGCCGTCAATTGTGAATCTCGGCGTCATCGCGATAAAAGTCCCACCCGGCTTTGAATCCGCGCAGCCGGGCGGTGCGTTGTATCCAGCGTATCTTCAGGGCGTGCGGCAACTCGGCGATGCGACGATTCCGGGCGCAAAAAGCCGTGTCGCGCCGGACATCATTAATCCATCCAAGCAAGACGGTGCGCGGCCAGTTGATTTCGCGCGGATGCCCGGTCCACACGGCTGCAAGCGCCCGGGCTTCGCCAAAACTCCGTTTATAGGTCTGCTCCGGCGAGTAGTTATGTGAATGCATCACCACCGAGTCCGGACAATAGAGGACTTCATAGCCCTGCGCCCGGCACCAGCGGGTATATTCGTCATCTTCGGAATACTGCATCTTTTCGAGAAAACCCCGCCGTTGCCACACTTCTTTGCGGATGCCGCTGCTGACCATGCTGAAGAAGTGATCCCAACTTCGCGATTCACGGTGCGGGCCGAAGCATCGCTCATAATCGTGAGCAAAAACGGCATGGCAATCCGGACGTGGAATTTGTTTGCTGAACACCGCGGCGACACGCGCCTCCCGCAAAGCGTTGACCAGTGGCCGCAGCCATCGGTCTCCCTGCGGTGTGGCGTCGGCATTAAGGAACACGCACAATTCGGACGCCGCCAGCCGCATCGCCTGGTTCATGACGCGGCTCGGATTGTACTCATGGGCGCGAATTCTTACAAAGTGCCGGGGCCTGGCCTCCTGGATTAAATTCACCGACGCATCGGTGGAGCCGGAA
>JBBQYD010000172.1:0-9746 GCA_038209025.1 Verrucomicrobiota bacterium
GTTCTTCACCGTCGTCTCCGCCGCCTGCTTGGACTCGCGCTCGCGCTTGTTCACCGCTTCCTTGACGTGCGACTCGTAATCTTTGAAATCCTTCCCTCCGCACTCCGAAACTCCGGCGCACTTTCTATTTGCTACTGCCATGCCCCTGGGTTTCAATGCCAAGCATGAGAGTCTGCCACGTATCAACCGCCGGTGTTTCTTATCTCCCCTATGAAAATCGGATTTCACACAGACGCATTTAACTCCGCTTACTGGTCGTTCGACAAGTGCCTGGCTTGGGCCCAGAAGAACGGCGTCCATTATATCGAGTGCGGACTCATCGATGGCGTGAGCTGGATTCACGGCCTGGGCTATCAGCCGCATGTGGCCCTCTACGAAGACCCGTTACTGTTGCGGCGTAAAATGGAGCGCTATGGAGTTGAGTTCTCCCAGGTCGATGCCGCGTTTCCGCTCTCGGGCGAGGAGGGTCCCCTGCGAGGCGTCCCCTACGTCATGAAGGCCATTGCCTGGGCCGCCCAAATCGGTTGCCCCTGCGTGGACACCACCGACGGCTTGCACCAACCCGAAGGCCTTTCCGACCAAGAGTCGATGGCCCTGATGAAGCGCAGCTACCAACAGATCCTCAAAGTTGCCGAGGCCCACCGCGTCATCGTCAATATTGAGCCGCACGGCTATTTTACCACCAACCCCGACGCGATGGCAGAAATGCTCAGTTTCGTGGACAGCCCGTTTCTCCGGATGAACCTGGATACCGGTAATACCTTCATTGCCGGCCAGGATCCCGTCGCATTCTTGAACCGGTTCCTCAGCCGTGTAAGCCATGTTCACACCAAAGACGTCTCCGAATCCCTCGCCCAGGCGGTGCGCGGCGGCCAAACCGGCATCGCAGTCAGTCATTGCGCGCTCGGGGGCGGCGTGAATGGCGATAATATCCGCCAATGCCTTGCACTCCTCCGCGACGCCGGTTACCAGGGCGTTCTGAGCATCGAGTGTGAAGGCCAGGCCGGCCCCATGATTGAGCAGTCGCTGGCCTGGTTGCGCCGCACGCTGTCGGACCTGCAAATCCAATTCCAATAACGCTCCATCCATCCTCATCCCATTTCTATGAATCAACCAGCACCAGCAAATCCGGCCCGCCCGCTCACCCGGCGCGATTTCCTCAAGACCTCCTCCGTGGCCGCCTCCGCGGCCGCTCTTGGAATAGGCTGCCAAAGCACGACCCAAAAACCGGGTGCCACAACGGCCGCCGCGGCCGCCGCGGTGGCCGTCGAACGCGGCGCGCACGCGGCAGGCAGCGACCTCCTCAAAGTGGGCATGATCGGCTGCGGTGGCCGGAACTCCGGCGCCGCCGTCGAGGCGCTCACTGCGGACCCGGGCGCGCGCTTGGTCGCCATGTGCGACATCTTCCTGGACCGCATCCAGACCAAGCGCGACGCGATCAAGCAGGCCAAGGGGGCTCAAGTGCTCGTCGATGACGCCCACTGCTTCCCCGGCTTCGACGGGTATAAACACGTGATTGAGGCCGCCGATGTCGTGCTGATCGCCAACGCGGCCAAGTTCCATCCCTTTCATGCCATGGCCGCCATCAAAGCCGGCAAGCATGTGTTTGTCGAGAAACCCCATGGTATCGACCCGGCCGGCGTCAGGCTCATGCAGCAAGCCTGCGACCTGGCTCGGGAGCAGAAGCTCTCCATCGTCTCCGGCCTGCACAGCCGGTTCCACGAAGGCTACGCCGAAACCGTGAAACGGATCCAGGACGGCGCCATTGGTGACCTTATCACCATCGAGGAGAACTTCCTCCGCGCCGCCTACGGCGTGACCGAGCGCAAACCCGGCCTCAGCGAACTGGAATGGCAGTGCAGCACCCAATACCATTTCCGCTGGCTCTCCGGCGACGACGTGCCCCAATCGCTCGTTCACAACCTGGACCGCGCCAGTTGGGTGCTCGGTAACAAGGTGCCGGTAAAATGCCACGGCTTGGGCGGCCGCTCCACGATGGTTGAACCCATCTACGGCGACGTCTTCGACCATCATTCGGTGGTTTATGAGTGCGAAAATGGCGTCCGCATTTACGCCCTCTGCCGCACCACGGCCGGCTGCTACGACGAGTCCTCCAGCCTGGTCTTTGGCACCAAAGGCAAAGCCTCCATCACCGGCTGTCGGCTCTGGGGCGAAACGACTTGGCGCTGGCAAGGCCAATGCAATCCCTACCAGATCGAGCACGACAAACTCTTCGCCGCCATCCGTTCCGGTCAACCCATCAACTGTGGCGATTACATGGCCCGCAGCACCATGGTCACCGTCATGGGCCAAATCTCCTGTTACACCGGCAAAGAGGTCACTTGGGACCAAATCAACCAATCGGACTTCTGTTACTTGCCCAAGCCGGAAGACTGTCACGATGGCATGGAACCTCCCACCATACCCGATGCCACCGGCAGCTACCCGGTCCCCACTCCGGGCCGCACCAAGCTCATCTAAAGGAACACCATGAAAACGAGTCTTTCCGGACACGGCTGGCGCGCCGCGGTTGAGCCAACTGCACGACTCCGCGCGGCCACGAGGGTGGCGGCGCTTTGCGTAGCGCTGGTCTGTGCTCTGTCCACGCTCGCTGCCGAGTCGTCCCCCGCCCCGGCGCCCGGCAGCCAAAAAGCCCGCATTCTCCTGGTCACCGGGATTGATTACCCCGGCCACCTTTGGCGCCAAACCGCCCCGGTGCTGGCCGACGCCCTGCGCCAGGACCCGCGCCTCGAAGTGGTGACTGTCGAGGACCCGCAGTTCCTGGATTCACCCGCCCTCGGAAAATACGACCTGGTCCTGCTCCACTTCCAGAACTGGGAAAAACCAGGTCCAGACGAGCGCGCCCGCGAAAACTTGCGCCGGTTCGTGACCGTCGGCAAAGGGGTGGCTCTGGTCCATTTCGCCTGCGGCGCTTGGTACGGCGAGTGGCCGGAATTCGAGCAGGTGGCCGGGCGAGTCTGGTTCGGTCCCAATCCTGCCAGTGGCAAGCGCCAGCACGATCCTTTCGGCCCGTTTCGGGTCGAGATAGTAAAACCCGAGCATCCCATCGTCCAAGGGCTG
The DNA here is from genome assembly GCA_038209025.1 of Verrucomicrobiota bacterium. Taxonomy (GTDB): domain Bacteria; phylum Verrucomicrobiota; class Verrucomicrobiia; order Limisphaerales; family UBA8199; genus JBBQYD01. Next base: position 3,082 of record JBBQYD010000172.1, read on the forward strand.
GCCGACTTCGACACGCAGGACGAGCTCTACACCTGCCTGACCGGCGAACATCCCATCGAGGTCGTGGCCCAGGCCAAATCTAAAGTGGATGGAAAATCCTACCCCATGGCCTTCGTCTCGCGCTACGGCCAGGGCCGCACATTCCACTGCGTCCTCGGCCACGACGCCAAAGCGCTGAGCGGTCCTGCCGTGGGGGACCTGTATCGGCGCGGCTGCGCCTGGGCGGCCGGCCTCGCTCCTGTCACAAAACCAGCCCAACCGGCCAAGTGAGCGCCTGATGCCTCGCCAGCGCAACAGTGGCGACCGGAACCGCGGCCAAAGCCCCCAACGGGTCTGGACCAGCAACAAAAAAAGCATACCGGCGAGAAGGTGAATTCTAATTGTCACTGAAGTGAAGAACAATTGTCATTGACCATCCTGCGCTTCCCCGTTGTTGTTCTGCCTCTTGGAAGGCAGCCGCGTCGTCACGGTTAACCCACCGCCGGTGGCCTGAACGCCCTGTCCCCAGAACTGGTGACATGCAAGAAGAAGATTCTTTGGTATCTTGTCTTCGTTCTCAGGTGTGGAACGTGTGTCAGAAAAGCCGGATAAACCCGGCTTTTTTGTTGTACCGAACCTGCCAGCACCGAGGCTACGGTACTCCTCCACGAACATTTCCCTGCCGTCCAGCCTGAGACACGCGAGGAGGGTCTTGGCAGGGGGTTCCTGGAAGCACCCCGGGCTGCACTAGAAAACTCTTGGCCTCGACGGCAATGAATCCGAGTATTTCCGCATGGCAGCGACAAGTGGTTCAAAGAACGTAACGATTCACACAGATGGGGGCTGTGATGGCAATCCCGGCCCCGGCGGTTGGGCGGCAGTGCTTCGGTTTGGTACACATGCCCGGGAGTTGACTGGAGGTGAACCTGCTACGACAAACAACCGCATGGAATTGCAGGCCGCCATCTCTGCGTTAACGGCCCTCCAAGCACCCTGTGAGGTGACGCTGTTCACCGATTCCGAATATCTGCGCCAAGGCATCACGGAATGGTTGCGGGTTTGGAAAGCAAATCACTGGCGAACAGTGGCCCGAAAGCCCGTAAAAAACGACGACTTGTGGAGACAGCTTGATGAAGTCGCTTCCCGGCACAGCGTCAGTTGGCAGTGGCTGAAGGGCCATGCCGGACACCCCGACAATGAACGCTGTGATCAACTCGCAGGGGTCGAGATACAGAAGATCCGCCGCCAGTTTACACCTGAAACACTCACCGCCCTTCGTGAAGCTTTCGTGGGCAGCCGGGATCCGAACCGACATCAGGGGAGCCTGCTTTGATCCCAGTGACCGAAAACGCCGGCAGATTTTTGCCGTCCTGACTTCCAAGGGTGGGCGCATTTTTCCAGCCCATCTTTCCGCAAGCCCGGGTCTGACAAACGGGGCCGAATTCGGCTGCGACTGTGACCTGAGGCTCCTTAAAAAAATCCCCCTCGCAAACGAAAAGGCGGTGCCCGGAATGTGTCGCCAAGATCCCTGACTTGGAGTTCGCGGTCCGCTCGGGCGGGGCAACCCGCGTGGGTTACCGGCGCGACATCACCAGGGGCGATTGCGGTCGGGACGCCGTTTTCGGTCTTCCTGAACACGCGGCTGAGAGTTCAGGCTGGGTGAGATTTCGGTCGGTTCTCGTGACTGGCCCAGAGTGGCGTTGATGGCGGTCATGGACTCGTTGATAACTCCGAGCAACTCTTGCCGGCCCTGCCCACTCACCGCGGAACAGGTCAATACCGCCGGCAGCTTTTCGAACCATGCGGAAATGCGATTTGTAAACGCGGCGATGTTCGACTGCGCCGTGAGGGCGGGCACCTTGTCGGTCTTGGTGAAGATCAGGGCGAACGGCACTTCGTGGCGAACGAGCCATTCGACGAACTCGAGATCAATGGATTGCGGCGCCAGACCGGAATCGACCAAGGCAAAGACCAGACAGAGGTTCGTGCGATGCTCCAAGTAATTGGCCACGGCTCCGTTGAACCGGGCCTTGTCCTTGCGCGCAGCGTGGGCGAAGCCGTATCCCGGCAGATCCACCAGCCGCCAGCATTTGTTCATCGTAAAGATGTTAATGAGCTTTGTGAATCCCGGGGTGGGCGAGACCCGGGCCAACCCCTGCTCGCCCGCGAGCAGGTTCAGCAGCGAGGACTTGCCGACGTTCGAGCGGCCGATGAAGGCGAACTCCGGCAACGACTCGTCCGGACACGAATCCAGATCCGGCGCGCTGCAATCAAAAATGGCGGATGAAATGTTCACGATGGAAAACCCACAGCCCAGTGTCGCACAAATCCACCACATTGATACACATATAGTCAGAAAAGGAAAGCTTCAACGAAGTCCTGGAATACGAATGGGGCGGTGATGCCCTTGCGAATAGGGTAGCCGCGGGCTGGCGCGGTTGAGGGTCTGCCTAATCGGGAAAGGCCATTACCTCCACGAGGTGGCGGCCAGTATTTGCGGAATTCCCGGTTTGCCGTATCCGAAGGTAACGAGCCTCGCGCGCGGTAAAACGGCAAGTGTAGCCAAGCTGAGTGGATAGCTCCGTGTTGTCTCTGCGATCAGCCACCGTGTCCCAACTCTTTCCGTCGGTCGAAAGCTCGACGGTGAAGGCGTAATACCGCTTATCTCCGTAATACCCCACGACCACGATGCGCCCGACCTTTTCCAGTTTCTCGAAGTCCACCTGCCACCATGGGTCCTGGTCATGGCCCACGTCCGTGGCCCAGTAATCGTTGACGCTTCTGCGTCGGCCGTCGTTGGCAAGACCCGCCCCATGACCGGAAAGCGCGCTGGAGCAGGAAGCCGGCTTTCCGGTGGTGAGACTGGGGTCTTCTGTCGGCTGTGGCTTGAGCAACTCCTTGCCATATTTGGCCCAAAGCCGCTGAGAGATTTCGATGGAGTCGCCGTGGGGCGAGGTTGGAAAGGAGGCATGCGCGCTGGCCCAATCGCGTTCCCATTGCTGCAATCCACGATCGAACGCCGCCGTATCGAAGCTGGTTCCAGCTTCAAGGGCTGCTTCGGCTGCCGAAAAGAACCTTTGCCAGCGAGGGAGGTAGAAGCTGGTTAACATCCCGGACCATTCCCGGCGTGAGTAATCACGAATGGTGGTGCCGTTTCCCCACATTGTAATGACGCGGCGGGCGTTCCATTCCATGCGGTCCTTTTCGGGGCCGGATGCTCCCCAGGCCCGGGCTGATGCCAACCATTTGCCGAGCAGGTATTCGGACCTCGTTGCGAGCAGGCAATCGATTTCACTGATGAGCGTAAACATCTGCGTGGAAGCCGCGTTCAGGGCCTTGCGGTCCTGGTTATTCCAAGCCTCGATGGCCTGAGTTTGCAGTGCGAGTGAATAATTGCCCAGCGTCTGCCGGGTCACGCTCACCAGGTCAAACCGGTAGCCATCCGATTGGCCCGCCAGAGGGGCTGCCGCGAGCAACTCTTCCCAGGCCTTGGCCAACCGAGCGTTCTCGTAGCCCGGACCCTTGGGAAAGCGAAATGAGGGAACGTCCGCATAGGCGGGGGTTCCCGCTGGCCGGCCACTAAACACCGTCTTTCTCAGGATGTCCCAGGCCGCTTCTGACTGCGGGTAGTCGCCGCCGTAGCACCGGGCGGCGTACTGGCGCAGCCAGTCTTTCAGCTCCACCGGGGCGGGGCTCCAGGCGCGCTCAAACAAAAAGTCGAATACCACCGGGTTGTAATCCAGGCCTTCGTTGACAAAGCCGATGCCAGACAATTTGCTCGCGAGCGGGTCGCTGCGAGCCGCTGAAAGATCAGTGTTGATCCGGTCCAGGGCGCCTCCCAGAAAGACGCAGTCGCCAAAGTTTTGAAGGGCGCACCAGGCCCAGGGCTTGCCGCAAAAAGCCCGCGTGCGGTTCCACACGGGGGTTACGTCACAAAAGAGGTCCAACACCAACATCCGGGAATCCGGCACCGCACCCAGAAACGCTTCAATGCGTGGCTGGGTCCAGAATTTTGCCTGGTTGTAGAATGTCCATCCTTGCAGAACCCAGATGGCGTCAGGATCGGATTTGGCCATTCCTTGGTAGATGGCCCGGCCAGTGGCTGCCAGGAAATCAGACTCTCCGCTGGGAGGCGTCATTTCAATAAAGGTGTCGGCTGCGTAGAGATGATCGGTGCCAAACATTCGCCGCTGCTCACCCAGAAAAGTTGTGGCAAAGCGGCTGAATAGTGGATCCAGCGGATCCAATAAACTCGTGTGCCACTCCCCGCCCCATTCGATTTTGTGCAGCCTGGCATCGGGAAAACGTTGGGCAGTGGCCGCCGGAACATGCCCGGTAAAGCCCTGCAAAACCGGCGTCATTCCCAGCGCTCGCTCGCGGGCGAGGATCTTCTTTTGCAGCGCTTCGTGGCGCTGTATCCACGTCTTCGGCAAGGGCCCGCCCCAGCCATCGAGGCAACCCATCCAGCCAAACGGCAGGTACGGCGGCCCGGCAAAAAACTCTGTCATCTCCTGGTCGGAAAATCCCAGGCGTTTGCCGGTATTGGCCCAAACCGCTTCCTGGCCAGTCACGGAAAGCGGCGCGTTCACTCCATTGAGAGCCATCCAGTCGATGAGGCGCTCCCACTCGGGCCAGCCATACCACGGGAGCGAATAGCCAAAGGTGCAGTAGTTCAGGAAGTACCGCCAGTGGTCCTGGGTAACGCGGCGCACCTTTGGCTCGACCTTGGGCAGTGAATTGGGAAGGCTCATCGGCTGCGACTTGAGCGAATAGTGGCAATGGCAGTAGTACTTAAGATACCAGTTCAACGCCGACGCCACCGCCACCCCGTTATTGCCGCGCAGGATGATTTTGTCCCCCTGGCTTTCGATTTCGAACACGTCGCGCCCCGCATCGGCGGGAATGAGTTCGACAACGAAGGCCTTTGACGGGGCGATGCGCTGCACCAACTCATGGGCTGCCTGGACGGGCGAAGCCGCTGAACGCGCCGTGAAGGGCAGCCAGGCAGCGATGATCAGACAAAAACTGATGCTTCCTATTTGCTTCATAAACGAGGTCATTTTTTCAGCCGCACGAATTGCTGCTCGGCCAAGACATGCCTGATGGACCAGTCATTCCTCTCCAGGGATGCCCTGGCTGGTTCGCACGCCTTGCCGGTCAATTCCCGCACAATCCGCACGGCGCGATCTCGCAGCTTTGAATTACTCGGCTGCACATCGACCATGAGGTTTTCAATGACTTTGCCCAGCTGCACCATGGCCAGGGTCGTGAAGATATTCAGCAGCAGCTTGGTAGCGGTGCCCGCTTTCAGGCGCGTTGAACCGGTGAGGAGTTCAGGTCCGATGCGGGGCGCAATAACGAGCGCAGGCCGGTTTTCGTTTTTATACTCAAGATTCGGGTTGAAACATACCAGGATGGTCTTGGCCCCGGCCCTTCGCGCCTCATGCAGAGCGCCCCACACAAACGGAGTGCGGCCGCTGGCAGCGATGCCGACTACCACGTCCTTTGAACAAACCCCGCGGCCCAAGATGGCCTGCGCTCCTCCGGCAGCGTCATCTTCGGCGGTTTCGAACGAGCCCCAGAGAGCCTGCTGCCCGCCCGCCATGATCGCTTGAACGGTATCCGGAGAGACGTTAAACGTCGGTGGACACTCGCCGGCATCGAGCATCCCCAACCGGCCACTGGTTCCCGCCCCGACATAAATCAACCGTCCACCTTGCCGCAGCGATTCGGTGATCAGCTCCACGGCGGTTACAATCTTCTTCTGTTCACGCAACAGGGCGTCGGGCAGGGTGGCGTCTTCATTCAACATCAGGCGCACGGCGGCAGATACGGAAAGCTGATCGAGTCGGGCTGAGCGCGGATGGCGCATCTCCGTTGGGGATGGTCCCTTCGAGATCGGCATGGGCACGCCTGGTTGTGCAACGGACGGAAAATGGGGCACTGGGGAGGATGCTTCAGGATTGGGGGTGGTGCGCGGGCCTTTTGCGGCAGGCTGGATTTGTTGCGCAATCCGAACGGCGCCCCAGGCACCTTCCCGGGCCAGGAGCCTGACCACGGCCCCGGGCCAGAGTGCCAGCAAGCGCTTTTTGACCGCCCGGGCGAAGGCTGGCTGCTTGAGAAGAACACTGCCCGTAAACACGAATTCCACCGGGCGGCCGCGCTTTGTCAAACGTCCCGCGCAAACGGTGGCGTTTTCGGCGAGACCGGCGGCGGCATCTCTCAGAACTTGTTTCGCTAGGACATCCCCGCGGGAACTCGCGGCGAAGATCTCAATGGCCAGAGCGGCCAAATCGCCTTTGGTGCTTCCGTGAAGCCAGGAAATGAGTTCGTTGGGGGAGTTGAGTTGCAAGGCACGCAACACCCGCTGCCCCAGCGCGGGCCATCGGCCCGTTTGGTCGAACTGCCCAAACACCGCCTGCAAGGCGCCCAAAGCAATATGATGTCCGCTGCCGCGGTCGCCGAGCAGATGCCCCCACCCTCCGGTCAGCGCCTCGGTTCCATCCGGAGCCCGGCCGAAGCACGAAGCTCCTGTGCCACTGATGACCATGACCCGGGTCCGAGCCAACCCGCCATTTTTGGATGGCTTACTCATGGCTGCCGCGAGGGCTGTCTCCAAGTCATTACCGGCCCAACATGGAACTCCGGGCCAAAATCTGGCCGCCGAATCCCTGATTAACCGCCGT
>JBBQYD010000173.1:0-9696 GCA_038209025.1 Verrucomicrobiota bacterium
GTCCACCAGGATCCGGACAGCATCTTTGACTCATTGGCCGCCGGCGCTTCCGGCTACCTGCTAAAGCCAGTGCGAGCGGCGGAGCTGTTGGCGGCCGTGAAGGACGTTTTTGCCGGGGGGGCTCCGATGACCAGCAACATCGCCCGCAAGGTGGTACAGTCATTCAAGCGCTCCAGTGCCGCTCTGGATGAAGCGAAACAGCTATCCGCACGGGAACGTGACGTGCTGGATTACCTCGCCAAAGGCTACAGTTATAAGGAAACCGCCGAGCTCATGGGCATCAGCTACAGCACCGTGCATACTCACGTCGAACACATCTACCGAAAGCTTCACGTGCAGTCCCGGGCCCAGGCAGTCGCCAAGTACCTTCGGGTCTGAGGGCGCTGGCGGCAGGGTCCAGCTCAATCCCTCACCGGTCGCATTGCGTTTCGCCGGTCGCGACCCATCGCCCGCCGTGGCGGAACCGCGGCAACATCGGCAGTTTTGCCGATTACCCAGCAACTTCGAATCCCCTACACTGATGCCGCAATTACCAATAAACCATCATGAAGAAATTTCCCCTCTCCGGCCTTGCTGTTATTGGGCTTTGTCTCACCAGTCCGGCCGCCGACCTGCTTTGGTCCCCAACCAGCGCAGTCTGGGATACCACAACTTCGAATTGGCTGAATCTTGCCACGACCACACCGTCGGCTTTTGCGGCGGGTGACAACGCGCTTTTTGATGATAGCGGAATCCCCCAACCGCTGGTAAAGCTTGGCGCGGGCTTGAGCCCCGGTAATCTCGTCGTCGCAGCCGTGAATGATTATACGTTTACGACGAACGTCGCCAATGGCGGCATCACCAGCCTGCTTTCATTGACCAAACGGGGTCCAGGAAAACTGATCGTGGATACCGACAACTCTTTCAGCGGCCCCACCTCCATTGAAGCCGGGGTGTTGCAGATCGGCAATGGGTTGGGTCGCGGCACGCTGGGCAGCAGTTCCATCTCAAATGGCTCCGCGCTGGTCGTCAGCCGCACCGGCACCTTGGGCATGGCAGGCAATCTGACCGGTTCCGGGAGCTTCACCAACCAGCTCGCTGGCACGGTCAATCTCTTTGGCACCAACACGATGGAAGGGACGATATTCCTTAACGCCGGCACCCTGATATTGTCTAACGCGCCCGCCGCCGGGAATTCAAAAGAAGTATTCATCAATGCCACGGTTGGCACCGCCGGCACCCGCCTCCTGCTGGCGGGCGGAGTCGCCTTCCCCGCGGATGCCACGATCAAGTGTCTGAACACTTCCAGCGCCTCAAATATGCGCTGTAATCTCCTCGGCAATCCAGGCACCAATTCGTTGAATGGCCCGATTCTTTGCAGTGGTGATGGTCTGGTACAACTCAACGCCAGCGGTGCGGGCGAGTTCGTCGTGGCCAGCGCAATCGCCGCCAATCCGGATGACGCGACCCTGTTTAATGGCCAACTGTTTCTGCGCGGCAGCGGAGCCGGAAAAATAACCGGTACCGTCAATCTGCCCAATGCCTTCCTGAACAAGGTGGACGCAGGGAACTGGACAATCTCTTCCACGGGAAACTCCTGGTCAGCTACCGCTCTGAACGTCGGCTTGCTTCGCCTCGGAGCCAACGACGCTCTCCCCACCGGCTTGAGCCTGCAAATGGGTCAATCCGCTTCTTCTGCCACGTTTGACCTTGCGGGATTCAACCAGCAAATCGGCACTTTGAACCTCGCCCCCGGGCTCAACAACTCCGTCAACATCATTGCGAATAGCAGCACCACCTCTGATTCGGTGCTGACTATCTCAGGCGGTGGTGTCTATGGCGGCTCCATCCAGGATTCCATCTCCAACGGCACCCGCACAGTGGGCATCACCATTCTTGGTGGTGCGCAGCAGCTAACCACCACTTGCACCTACTCCGGCCCCACCACCATCATCGGCGGCGGCCTGTCGCTCGTCGGCTCTGGGAGTATCCCAAATTCCGCCAGTATCAATATCGCCAATGGTGCCGCCATCGATGTATCATTCAAGTCCGACACCACCCTCACGCTGAACCCGGGTCAGACCCTGAAGGGCGACGGAGATTTCAACCTCGTTGGCAATCTTGTCACCCAGGGCACGATCGAACTGAAGCTTAACAAAGTTGGCGGCAGTCTGACGTGTGACAGCGTTCGGAGTGTAACCCAGATGACCTATGGCGGCTCTCTCAAGCTGGTCATCACGGGCGATCCGCTGAGTAGTCACGATTCCGTTAAACTGGTCCATGCCAACAACTACACGGGCGCTTTCAGCAGCATCCTCCCAGCCAGCCCGGGACCGGGACTGGTTTGGAACACCAATTCCCTCGCCATCGACGGCACCTTGTTTGTCGAGGCTTCTGCGGTGGCATCCAACCCCACTAATATCACCGCCGCAGTTAACGCCACCGGCACGGAATTACAGCTCACCTGGCCCGGCAGCCATCTTGGCTGGACGCTCCAGGCCCAGACTAACGCCTTGAATATCGGGTTGAACAACAACTGGTTCGATGTGCCCGCCTCCGCCACAACCAACCAGGTGGTGTTGCCGATTGATAAGGCTCAAGGCGGGGTCTTTTACCGATTGCGTAATTAGCCTCAAAAGCCGTTTGTATTTTCATGACCGGAGCTCTCTCGGTTGCCTGCATTATTGCGGTGACAATCCTTGGCACCCATGCGGAAACCATTCGGTTGTGGGATCTCCACGGCATGGCTAAAGATTCCGGGGCAGCATCGGGCACTGCGGTGATCAGACCTGAACCATCCATCGCCCGGGCGGGTGATGTGATAGCGGTTTCACAGCCCACCGATACCGCTGGCTCCACGCTCAGGACGGCAGGCAGCCCGTCCAGCAATGCCTGCGAAGTCATTCTGCCGGGTCCTGTCGTCCGATCCAACCGCGTGATCGTCCAGACGGATTCCCCCGCCACTCATGCCTTCCGCTCCGGCAAAGGCGAGGCCATGCTCGCCTTCATGCACTGCGCACTCCCGCCCCAGGAATACATTGCTACCCACGCCCAGACCCGAAAGGCCACCAACGCGCCGTGGGTGCCAGTGATTACGACCACCCAATGCTTCCGCACCCGGGTTGATCCTGAACTCAAAGCCATCCTTTTTCGAAAAGACAATATCCAGGCGGATTATTACGGCGAAATCTTCACCTATGATGACAGCGGGTTAATCCGGTTGCACAGTGAAACCTTTCCCGCGCCGACCCCGGTGGACTTTGCAGGAGCCAGTTGGGACGACCGCCCTGATCGTTTCCGGATTTTCGTGGACCGCAGTGGCGGCGACTGGCGATTGGGAAGAATAATGGCGCCCCTGAACGCTTCGCTCACCTGGAGTTACGCAGGACGTCTGGACACCTATATTTGCACCAATTGGCCTTCCTACCATAATCAGACTGCGCGGAAATGGCAGGACAACTTCCGGGATAATGCGGTTTTTCTCGAGCGATACGGCCCGTTCAGCACTACATCTGACGGCAGATGCCCCCCAGGCTATGAACCCGACCCCGAGTTCACTTCATTTGATGAAGTGATCGTTATTAATCAATGCATGGAGAATGATGCCGGGCGCGAGCGGTTTTACTTCGCGCGCCGTGGGAGCATGCACTATGGCATTGTGCGATGGGACTTCTCCAGCAGGCGAAACGGCGACTGGTTTGTCAGCGACCGCACGATCGGTTTGCGTCGTGGCACTCAGAATCCCGTGTTCTCCTTCGCCGGCATGGAAACTCGCGTGCGCGAATACCTGAAGCTAACCAACAAGGTTTCGGCGGGAAATTAACGGGAAGAAAAACGGGAAGAAATACCTTGACGGCCCTGACTCACTTTGTTAATTTTAGCTGAGTTCCCGTTTCCGAATCAGGCTTTCTATTTCGCCATGAGACTTTAATCATTGTCACCCCTTCTATGAGAACACTGTTCACCTCCTTCATTGTATCGGCGATCTTAACCACCGCTTGCTGCACCGTCCGTGCTCAAACCCTGCAACTGCAGGCGCACACCACCTTCGGTTGGCGTGGCGATGGCAGCATTCAAGCCGGTCCTACTCCCAGTGGGGGTGATTATTACTGGCTCGCAAGCAACAGTGGGTCGGGTACCGGCGATAACCTTAACCGCGGGATGGCCCATAACCCGCTGAACAATCATCTTTATATCCCGTTCCGAACCAACAGCACATCCGCGCCTGAAGGCGTCCACATCCTCGACGGAACGACCGGGGCGGAGATCACGCCGGGGCTGGATATTTCCGGCATCACCAATGGTGGCACCATCACGCTGATCAAAATCGATGTCGCGGACGATGGGGTGATTTATGCCATGAACTTCGGCAGTGCGCCGGGTACCAAGAATACGGTCTATCGGTGGAGCGACGAAACCTCGGTGGCTACGGTTGCGTTCGCGGGTAACCCCGCGCCCACCACCAGCAGCCAGTGGGGCTACACCTTCGATGTGCGCGGCGCCGGCCCGAACACCCAGATCCTGCTCACCACCAGTTCGACCACCCCCGCCAGCGGCCGGGTTGCTTCGCTCCTGACCACCGCCGATGGCACCAATTTCACCGCCCGGCAGTTAAACACCGACGCCGAGCCGGGCTCAATCGGCTATTATGGCGCCGCGGCTTTCGGACCGGGCAACACCTTCTGGGCCAAGTCCCTCAACAACCCGCTCCAATACTTCTCCTTCGACACCAACGCGGGCACGGCCACCGTCTTGAAGTTGTACGACCTGAATGAGTTCCCCGCCACGATCGGCCCGTTTGGTGTTCAGCTTGCCAATAACCGGGTCGCCGGCGTGGATGTGAGCACGCCCGACAGTATCATGCTCTTCAGCTTCGCCAGCACCACCGGCGACATGGCCTTTTTGAGCCGGACCAATGCCCCGACCGATAACATAAACCGGTATGGAATGGGTTCGGTCATTTTCAAAGGAAACATGGTTTATTCCCTGGATTGCAACAACGGGGTCTGGGCGCTCGACATCGTCTCGGCAGCACCTCCGCCTTCGGCGCCTTACATCAGCGGCCCCGTGCTGAGATATGGTCCTGCAGGCACAAACCTGCCCCTCGCATCCTTTGTCTCCGGCTCTCCAGCACCGACGATCCGCTGGCAGGTCAGCCATAGTATTTCCAACACCGCCTTTGTGGATATTCCCGGGGCAACGACGCCGGTGTTGACCCTGACCAATCTCCAGGTTTCCGATGAGGGGCTTTACCACCTGGTCGCCAGCAACGAGTGGGGCGTGCTGACCAGCGTTGATGCCCAAGTGCTGGTGTTTCCCGATACCACTGGCATGATCACTCCGCTTTGGAGCCTGGCGCCCGGCAGTCGGCCCTATGTCACCCCCGACGCCACCAGCACCCCGTATCAGCGCGCCCTTACCTATAACGCGCTCTCCAATCAGGTGATCATCGTCTCCCGCACCAACACGACCTCCGTCAGCGGCCTGACCATCAACGTTATCAACGCCACCACCGGCGCCGATTTGTACAAGCTGGACAAGACCGATATCACCGGGGGCAGCATCATCCTGCTGGCAATCGCGGCGGCCGACGATGGCGCCATATACGCCTGCAACCAGGTTAACAGCGCCTCCGCCACCACGCCGCTCAAGATTTATCGCTGGGCCAACTCCGGTCCGGGCACGGTGCCGGCGCTGATCTTCACCAATGGCCCATCCGATTTCTTCGGCACCACCCGCTGGGGCGATACCCTTGCCGTTCGGGGCAGTGGAATAAACACGGAGTTGCTGCTCGATGACTTAAGCGGCACCGCGGCCATTCTGAAACCGACAGACGCCACCATGCTCACCTGGACCTCCACTGTGTTCACCGCGTTTTACGGCAGCGGGACCATCGGCCGAAGCCTTGAATTCGGGTTGACCAACACGATTTGGCAGAAGAAGCGGTCCAACCGCCTGCTGTTGGCCAGTTACGAAGCCGCCTTGGGAATTGGTCTAGAGCAGGCCAGCTACGAGGCATTCTCGACGAACCTCGGCCCGGTGGCGCTGAACTCCTCGCGCCAATTGCTCGCGGGCATTGAGTTCGCCACGGTCCAGCAGCCGGTTAATGCGGTGATCCTGCCGGACATGCTGGTGGTATATAACGTGGAGGATCTTGCCAATCCCAGGTTGATCGGCCGTTTTCCCATGCCTGCCGGGCAGACCGCCGCCAGGCCCAACGCCAACTCAATCGCGCAGGTGATCTTCCAGGGTAACCGTCTTTACGCGGTGGAAGGTAACAACGGGATCATGGGCTTCACCGTGCCTTATCCAACTCTGGACATTACCCGCATCGGTTCCAGTTCCCTCCTGCGCTGGGCCAGCGCCGAACCCGGCTACAAACTACAAGCCACCCCGGCTCTGTCGGGTGGCTGGACGAACCTCCCCCAGACCGCCACAAACATCAACAGCCGCTATTTGGTCAGCGATTCCACCGCGGAACCGATGAAGTTCTATCGGCTGAAAAAATGAGCTGTCCGGAACAACGGCGGGCCCCGCCGGAAACCGCCGCGGGGAATCGCCTTGCTCCCGAACGAACGCTGTGGGCTTACGTTAAAGGGCCGCTCTGGAGAGCGGCGCCTTGGTGAAATCCGGTGGCCGACCCGGACGGCTAGAACGCGCTGATCTCGTCCCAGGAGGTGATCAGGAAACGGCCATTGGAGGGCATGCGTTTCAGGGCCTCGTCATAATGAAACTTGAAATGGCCGTTGAGGCGGATGGAGTTCACCATCATGGCGCCGCAGAAATCCTGGTCGCTATTGCCCCCGCCATTGAGTTTGAGATCGGCGTTGGGCGCGACCAGCACGCCGGTGAATTCCCCATTCCCGTTCAGGGTGAAGCTCGTGACCGACGGCGCGCAATACACCACGAAGCTGCCGGCGAAGCCGTTGGGATTCAACACCTGGTTGCCGCTGACGCTCAGCGAGGTGCCGCCGGCATAAATAAGAACTCCCGCGCCCTGGGCGATGGTGAAATCCTCGCTCCCGGCAAGGCCATTGGGCAGCACCAGGCAGGCGTTAGGCCCCGCGATCAGGGTCTTGTCGGTCAACGCCGTCGCGGCGTTGGTGGTGTTGGCATAGATGATGTGATCAAAGTAATTCGTGGTGTTGACCGCATTGGTACCCGCGTAGGAGTACGTGTAAGTGTAGCTTGGGTAGGTGTAGGTGTAGCGGTAATACGAGTAGGTTTTGCCCGTGATCAGGTTGTAGCTATACTTCTTGCTCGCGTTCGTGGTGACCCCGCCAACATAGGTTCCCGCAGACGGAAAAGTCTTGGTGGTAGTGTAGGTAGTCAGGATATTCGTGACCAAACCACCCGGAATCGGGCTGGGCACACTGGCGACTTCGACATAGGTCGCGTTCGTCGCCAATCCGGGAGGCTTCGGGCTGGGGATGGAGGAAACCGTCACGTAGGTGTTGTTGGTCGCTATGCCTCTGATTTCAGACAGCCAGTGCGGATAGGTGGCGCTGGTCACGGAATTGGTCGAAAAGGTGTAGGTGGTCACCACCATGTTTCCATTCGGCGGGGGCAGCATGCCAGCGGTGCTGGGCAGGGTCGTATCGGGGAACGTAAAGTTCGCATCCTGCATCAAATAGCCGGGTTGAATGCCGCTGTTGAAGGATTGCCACCAATGGGTGCCCACCGCACCGTTGGGTCCGATCGAGACGGGGCAGTTCGGCCCGGTATGAAGCCGTCCGTAGATGTTGGCGTTCTGCACGGACGCGCTGTCACTGAGGCCGCCATTGGTTGCGATGTCTCCCAGGTCGCCTGAATACTTGGCCGCGTCGTAGCGGCCTTCGGTGCTCTTGTTGGGGTTGCCGGAATCGTAGCTATCGCTGAGCACGCCATTGCCATTCAAGTCGATGTTGTGTTTGGCGACGGCGGCGGCGGTGTAGAGCTGGCCGCGCGCGCATTTGACACGCACGGCCCGCGCCACCGTTTCCGAACCGGCGGTCTGACCGACCGTCGCGAAGAAACCGGTTTGCGGACGATTCCGAGCGAGCACGGGGGTGTTGATATAGGCTTTCGCCATAATCCCCGGGCTCACGCTGGTCGAGTCCTCAATCGCCACCATGTAACTGTTGCCATCCGCCAGGGTCTGGTTGCGGGTGTAAAGCGTGCCGGTCTTCGTCCAGCCATCGCTCTGCAAGTTGGTGTAGTTATTGTTGAGATGTTCCAACCCCTCCTCAATGCCGGCCTCGACAATCGCCATGGCCACGTTCCAGGTCTGCGACCGCTTGCTGAGCATCGTTTGCTGTTGAACAATGCTGAAGTAGCCGGCCACCGCCACGCAAAGGGCGGTACACATCACCAGCACGACCAAGATGCTTCCTTGTCGTCCGGTTCCGTTGCGATCTTTTGTGATTCTCATAGGTTTTTGCGTTGTTTGCGGATGACTATCCGCGCGGTCTGGATGTTCTCGCTGGTGATATTGGCGGTGGGGCTGATCTCCATGGAGGTCCGCCAGCTCAGTTGAATTACCTTGGCGGTTGTCTCCCACTGACCCACGGCGGCTGGAAAGACGCCCCAGACACCATTGCTGGGATTGCGCTGGCGCAAATCGAAATTCAACAGCGTGCAGTTGGTCAGCAGCACCTGGTGAGAACCATCGCTGGCATCGCGGACCATCTGGCGCTGGTCCGGATTGAACGAATACACCACGGTCGCTCCATCGCCATTGACAATGCTCAAGGTAGGCGGTTCGGAGGTGAAGCTGTTGACTTTTACCGCCTGGCGAATCTCGCGGGTGAGGGTGTCCATGGCCTGCCGATTCTTGGCATCCAGCAAGGAGTAATTGCTCATGGCCGCAAAGCTGCGGATCGAGAAGATATAGGTCATGCCGAAGCCCAGCATGAAAATCCCAAACACCGCTGTGGCGACCATGGTCTCCATCATGCTCCACCCACCTTGCTGCGTACGGCGTTTAATAAACATAATTCTGTTCTCCGTTCTTGCTGATGAGCGTGGCGAGCTTCCGCGTGTGGGGGATTTTACCGCCGGTCGTCCAGGTCAAAGTCACCACCAGTTGTTTGATGTTGGTGGCATAGCTGGGGGAACTCGTCCCCGGGAAATCCAAGAGCTCCAGCGTCCCGTTATACACGATCCCGGAATTCGCCGCGTCCTCCTGCGGGTCAAACACATCGGTGAACTCGGTGGGAATAAACCCGGCCGTGTTCACCTGGTCCCAACTATACAGCCGCAGGATTTCCACCTTCTCCAGAATGATCTGGGTCGCTCGTTGATTCTGCCGCAGGATATCCGTCAAAAAGAAGCCGTAACTAAAACAGTAGAACAAGCTCGCGAGCATGATGCCAGACAATGCCACGGACATCAAAACCTCCGCGAGCGACATCCCCGCGCCGGCTTTTTTTCCAACCCTTATCCTCATGCCCTCGCCATGGGCAGGTTACGAGCCAGCAGCGAACTCTCCAAATCCCGTGCGTGAATAAATCTCCCCGCCCAAGAAATGGACACCCGCCTGCCCTATTCCAGGACACCCTCCATCCTTCCTAAAAGTGGCGGGATTAGACGCCGAACAAATTGCGACCCATTCCACACCATCCCGGACATCAAGGCCGCGGTTTTGTGCGGACGCTTACGGTGCTCAACCAGTGTTCAACGAACTGACCGGGCCTGGCATCGGATCAACCCAAAGAACGTGTAAGGGTCCACCACGAC